>NZ_JBJJMO010000035.1:0-46578 GCF_046231935.1 Pseudomonas sp. KCJK9111
TCATCGCCGAGTTTCCAGGCTACGACGTTTCGCCTGGAGGTCAGGTGCGCAGCCGCCGCGGCGGAAAATGCACGGTCCTTGCCGGCTCTGTCGATGCAAAGGAATACACCGCCTACATCCTTCGCGATAGGAGCACTGGTAAGCCCTGCCGCCGCCTGGCCCATCGCTTGGCGGCAGGGGCCTATCTTCCTGCACCCAAGCAGGATCAAACCGACGTTTGCCACAACGATGACAACCCTGCCAATAACGCGGCAGGCAATCTGCGCTGGGACACTCACGAGGCCAATCAGATGGATATGCGTGCTCACGGCACGATGCAGGACGGCGAGAAGTGTGTGACGGCTGTCCTGACCGCTAAGCAGGCGCTGGACATCCGCAATACCGTTTTGCGTGAAGGCCGCGTATCAGGACGTCGCATGTGCGCGAAGTACGGGATCTCTCCGGCACAGGTAAGCCGAATCAAAAATGGATCGCGCTGGGCTTGCCTGGCAGAGGAGGCAGCATGACGACTAAAGCACCCCGGGGCATTCCCTCGAACAACCCCGACAACATCGATTTCAACCCTTGCAACGCCTGGGTCGGCCAGCTCGGCCTGGAGGAGGGCGTGGCCAAGCCGCGCTTCGCCCGGTTCGACTCACCCGAGAACGGTATCCGCGCCCTGGGCAAGCTGCTGATCAACTACCGAAGCAGGAACCCCATACCCAGTGTGGGCGGAAACGGGATCGACGGTCTCTGATTTCGCCACCAATGGTGCGATTTCCGAAGTTGGCAGTCGCCTCGACACTGATTGGTATTATTAGCTGAGGCGTACCGGTATCATCCACGCTGGGGCATCAGGACCAGCGAGAGGCGTAAGGCAGCAATGGGTTTTTTGAGATTTGTACTGGCAGCTTTGGTGGTTGTCAGTCACATGGGTTACACAGTCAATGGGTTCAACCCTGGTGTATGGGCAGTTGTTGTGTTTTATCTGCTCGCTGGTCATGTGGTTGCGAGGCTTTGGTCCCAAAGGCCCTTTGAGGGAACACTTGATTCGGTTCTATGGTTTTACAAGGACCGAGCGCTGCGAATTTTCCCGCTCTATCTCGCAGCCTTAGTTTTCGGTGTGTTGGTGTGGTGGCTTGGTGCTAAAAGTTACTTCTTAAGTCTTAATCCCGGGTTGCTCCATTGGGTGAGCAATATTACCGTGATCCCGCTTAGCTACTACATGTGGAATGGGATAGACAAGTTTACCATATTGCCCCCGGCTTGGTCTTTGGGCGTGGAGTTGCAGTTTTACCTGCTGGTGCCGCTGCTATTGCTAAGTCACAGGGTGGCTTTTATCGTCAGCTCTATCAGTGTTGCGATTTTTACCGCTGCGCAAGTCGGTTGGCTTAACACGGATGTGTTTGGGTATAGGCTGCTCTTAGGTGTGCTCTTCATATTCCTTACCGGCGCCGTCATTGAGTGTGGCTCAAAATCGGCGAAACGTGCTGTAACTTCTGCTTGTGTCGCCATGCTTGTTTATGTGTTCGTACTGTGGGGTTTAGGGGTTCGTCGAAGTTATGATGTCGAGGTTGCTCTGGGGTACATAGTAGGGGTCCCGTTGGTTGCTGTTCTTTCTACAGTAAAATTTTCCGGGCGCTTAAATGTCGCGCAGCGCCATGCGGGCAGTGTTTCTTACGGTCTTTTCCTATTCCATTTCCCCTTGATCTGGTTATCGGAAATGTTTGCCGTCCCCTCAGCGTTGAAGGTCTTATTCGTGATGATGTTCTCAGTAGGCTTGGCGGTAGTATGCCATCGCTACATAGAGTTGCCGTTTTGGAAGCGGTTCCGAAGCTTTGTATCTCGATCTCCATCAGTGTCTTATTCAAGTTAATCGCATCAGCCCAACTCAAAGCCCGCAAAATCGCGGGCTTTTTTTTCGACTGGAGAAAAGCATGGCCAGACTCACCGAATCCCAGGCCGGAGGCGCCAACGTGCTCCGGTTTCTGGATCTGATCGCCTTCGCCGAGGGAACCCAAGCCGTAAAGGGTAGCGACGACGGGTACAACGTCCTGTTCGGCAAAGGCCTGTTCCAGGGCTATGCCGATCATCCTCGCCAGAAAATCACCAGACTCTCCAACGGCAAGCCGATCACCAGTAGCGCGGCAGGTCGCTACCAGTTTCTTGCCGGCACGTGGGACGAACTGGTGAAGCGCTACAGCTTCAGGGGGCGCTTCACGCCAGAGGCGCAGGACCTAGCTGCCATCAAACGATTGGGAGAGCGTGGCGCGCTGGAGCTGATCAAGGATGGAAAGATACGCGAGGCAATAGCCAAGTGCGCCAATGAATGGGCCAGTTTCCCTGGCAACGGCTATGACCAGAACCCTAAAGCCCTGAGCGCTCTGCTGGCTCAGTGGCAGAAGCTCGGCGGGGTTCTGGCGTGACCTGGCTCGGCGCGGTGCCGGCCTGGTGCTGGTGGCTGATAGCGCTGGTGCTGGTCGCCGGCGGCCAGCAGTACAGGGTCGTGGTTGCCCAAGGCGAAACGTCTGATGCCCGCACTGAACTTGCCGACTACCGCCTGGAGGTCGCCGAAAACAGCCGACGCGCCGCCGCCCAGGCCCGCGCCGAAGAACAACGCCGCCAGAAAGCGGCAGACGAGGAGGGTGAGCATGTACGCAAGAAACTGGAGGAGGTCACTGTCCGCGCCACTGCTGCTGAGTCTGCTGCTGGCGGGCTGCGCGGTGAAATCGCCAGACTGCGCGCCGGCCGATCTGCAACCTGCGATGCCATCGTTGCCCAGCAGCGCCAGGCAGGAACCTCTGCCGTCGTGGTGCTCGGGGGATTGCTTGAAGACGCTGACCGAATGGCGGGAAGCCTCGCGACAGCGCTTGAGCGAAGCCGAGTAGCGGGCCTGGCGTGTGAGTCGGTGGTAGCAAGGATTAGAGGTGAATAATTCTACTTCGGCTTTGAAGCATTAATGCTCCAAGACATAAAGCCTGCGACAACCGCGCCAACGATGACGCCAGTGATTAGGGCGCTTTTGAGTGATCCAAACTGGTAGATCACAACGCCACTGATGAGCGCAGCGATTGCAGCTACAAAACTAATCAATTGCATCTCTGTTTCCTTCATCTGATCATCGCTTTTATTGCGATGACAATGAGGGCACACCTCACCAGAGAACGGGATCGTCTCACCGCATCCAGAGCAAATAATTTTCATTGCCATTTATCACGTCCTTGAATATGTTCGGTATCAGCTTAGCGAGCTTAACGATGTCCCCCAGCCCTAGGCATATTGTTGCCTTAATCGAAGTACACTGCATAGAGGCAGCGTAAGGATATATTTAGTGCTTCAGTGCAAGGAGTTAATCCTGAATGGACAAAGACAAGGCTGATTTTGCCGCTGCCGTTGAGGCAGGCGAACCGCTGATCGCGCAGTCGATGGAAGCTCTCAAACGGTACTGGGAGGCCAGAGACTATGGAGCGCCAACCGAGGAAGTAGAGCGGCTGCGGCTCCATTCCGAGTCCTTGGCCCAGGCGGTTTCTGACTACCAGCTTCGCACCGTCTCCAAGCTGATGGGCAACAAACTGCCCCCGCTGCATTAGCGCATCCCGCTTGTCGGCAGTTGCCGGCCCCATTGCAGGTCACTACCATACTGTTCATTTATACAGTATGGAGGGCCCGCCAATGAACACCGCCCTTGACTTCGAAATCGACGACCTGCCCTTGCTCAGCCTGGACGATCTGATGCAAATCCGTGCGCCCTGGACCTACCTGGTCAAGATTGAGGGTGAGAGCATGCAGGGCGTCGGGATGTACTCCGGTGACCTGCTGGTCGTTGATCGAAGCGTCGAGGCCAAGCACGGCGACATCGTGATCGCGGCGGTGAACGGCGAGCCGATCTGCAAGCGCATGTGCCGTGAGCACGGTGTGCTGGTCCTGCGGTCGGAGAATCCCAAGTACCCGTCGCGGTATATCATGGAGGGCGATACGTTCGAGGTGTGGGGTGTGGTCAGGTACAGCGTTCGGGACCACGATCGTCTAACGGGATAGGGGATTCGGTTCGGCAGAACGCCGGAGGCGGGAAGGAGAGGGATATAGCTGATTTTCTCGTACCACTTTTTGTACCAAACGTGGTTTTTGGAGGGGGCTAAAGGGGGCTAGACGCCCCCGGGAGCCTCTAAAACCCCCTTTCTCAATACACCAGCTATTCCGCGCACCAGCCACCTTTGACGGCGACTAATACTCCGGCGGCAAATACTGGTTTTGATTGGCCAAAAACGAGATAAGTCGGGACGCAGTTTAGGACAGGTTGTTGAGCTGGGCTGATTAACACTTGGAATGTGCGTATCAGACCTCAATGCTGGAATTTGCGGTAGCGTTCGATCACATTTTATCGGGCTCTTAGTAATATGCTTATTCGTTAATTAGTCATGTCGGATAACGGAAGTCTGCGACTGGAACAAAAGCAGTGCCGTTAGCAGAGGATAGGGTCAGCCTATAGCGCGGATTATCTGTGCTCGCATCGTAATACCCGGTTGCGCCATTTGCGTTGATATGTATGGCACCGTTGATAAGTGGGATGTATTTGCCGCCAATCCCGTATTCAACATTCATCCAGTGCCCAATCTCCGGAATCGTCATCTTCTCTTCGCCCAGGGGCGCATGTGAGTTTTCTACCTGTAGCATGACACGCGCGGCAGTATCTCTTGACTGCTGCGGAGTTGAAGCCAAAGGCTGCGCCCGCATCAAGTTGTAAAATTCTTCAAGTCGTTGTCCTTTTCTCATCGCTAAAATATCCTTAAGGCTAGATGTTTGACATACCTTGAGATCAGAATTGTACAGGGACTGCCAAGATAATAAATAGCTGCCATTTCCTTCCCTAAGGCGACTGCAATCCTGTAGCTGTAATGACGCAAGAGAGCGCGAAAGCTTCCCCAAAACACAACCGTAAATGCCCGATTCTGTTGAGCAGTCAACGCATGAATAAGGCGGAAATAAAAACCGTTAATCTCGCTTCAACCCATTGAATTTACAGGGCTTTTACATTTTCATTGAGGCATCCCAGGCTTTGATGCCGTAGAGCGTGTAGGTCATTGTGTGCATCGGGGATACGTGTCGCCCCAATCTCTCCATTTCCGAATGTCAGTCGCGCGATTATGCGATAACCCTTCGCACGGCGCCACGGGCGGTTGGCCCGAACGGGCGGGGTTGCTACTGCATAATCCTGCTGCCGCTCTGCCTAGGCAGGAACGTGCGCCCAATTGCATCCAATCACCGGTCATTTCCCAACCCCGGCTGAACCCTTGGGCGGCAGGTGTATCTTCATGTTACACATTAGTTCGCCACCTGCGACCTTGGTGCAGCGGCCAGGCAAGCTTGTCACCCGTTACCATGCTGATCCAGGTGTATGTTTTGTCCTCGGGTACGAGGGCCGTTTGAAGAAGGAAGACCCACTGGATGCAGTCCGCCTATACCGTCCTTATCCTGCTGATGCTGGTCAGCCTGTCGAAATTGGTCGGCCGCCTCATTCCCCTGCCTCTGCCGCTGGTACAGATCGCCGCTGGCGCTTTGCTGGCCTGGCCGACACTCGGGCTGCATGTCGCCCTTGACCCTGAGCTGTTCCTGTTCCTGTTCTTGCCGCCGCTGTTGTTCGCCGATGGCTGGCGCATTCCCAAGCGCGAGTTGTGGCGCATTCGGGGCCCGGTGGTGGCCTTGGCGGTGGGGTTGGTGCTGTTCACAGTGGTCGGTGCGGGCTATTTCATCCACTGGCTGCTGCCGAGCATCCCGTTGCCGGTGGCATTCGCGCTGGCAGCCGTCCTGTCGCCGACTGATGCGGTGGCCGTTTCTGCCATTACCCAAGACCGCCTGCCTACGCCGTTGATGCACATGCTCCAGGGTGAGGCCCTGATGAACGATGCTTCGGGCCTGGTCACTTTCAAGTTCGCCCTGGCGGCTGCCATCACCGGTGTCTTTTCACTGACCGACGCCAGCTTCAGCTTCGCGCTGGTGGCGCTCGGCGGCCTGGCCGTGGGAGTGGCGCTGAGTTGGTTGGTCGGCCGCCTGCGTGCCTGGATGATCGGCCGCGGCTGGGATGACCCGGCCACCCATGTGGTGTTCATGCTGCTGCTGCCGTTCGCGGCCTATGTGCTGGCCGAGCGCCTCGGCGTGTCGGGCATCCTCTCGGCAGTGGCGGCTGGCATGATGCAGAGCTGGCTCGACCTGCTGCCACGCCAGACCAGCACCCGCCTGCTCAACCGCAGCGTATGGTCGCTGCTGGAGTTCGCGTTCAACGGCTTGATTTTCCTGCTGCTGGGCTTGCAACTGCCCGACATCGTCAAGGCGGTGGTCAGCCATGAAACCACGCTGTGGCCGACCCTGGCCTGGCGCTGCCTGGACGTGGTCGCCATCTTCGCGGCGCTGATCGTGCTGCGGTTCATCTGGGTACAGAGCATCTGGCGCCTGGTGGGTGTTCTGCGCCGTTGGCGCGGCAAGCCTGCGCTGGTGATGTTGCCTACCGCGCGCTCGTGCTGGCTGCTCACGCTAGGCGGTGTGCGAGGGGCCGTCACCCTGGCGGGTGTGATGTCGATTCCGTTGCTGATCGGGGCGGGCAAGGCGTTTCCTGAGCGCGACCTGCTGATCTTCATTGCCGCCGGTGTCATCCTGCTGTCGTTGATCGGTGCCTGTGTCGCACTGCCGCTCTTACTGCGCGGTGTGACCAAAAGCCCTGACGAGCGTATGCAGCAGGAAGTGCATGAAGCCTGGCGACGCACCGCCGAGGCGGCGATTCACGCCTTGGAAGCCGAAGAGGTGGTCGATGCCAACGCGCCGCAGGACGCCGCCCAGGCCACGCTGGCTACGGAGTTGAAGGCTCGGCTGATGGCTGAGTATCGCGATCAATTGGACCGCCACAACGACAGTGATGAGGCCAGGGCCTTGGCCGAGCAGATGGACCTGCTCGAGCGCCGGCTGCGTTTGCGTGCGCTGCGGGCCCAGCGCCTGGAGCTCTATAACCTGCACCGCCAGCACCTGCTCGGTGACGAGGTGGTGCGGCATGTGCTGGGCGAGTTGGACATGAGCGAGGCTAACCTGGGCCAGGTCAAGTGAGCTGGCCCCGTCTCGCGTAAAAGGCTTCAGCGCGCGTGCAAGAACGCGCGAATTCGCTCGGCTGCCTCGATGCATTCGGACAATGGGGCGACCAGTGCCATGCGCACGCGTCCGGCGCCGGGATTTACCCCATCCACTTCACGGGACAGGTACGAGCCTGGTACCACGGTCACGTGCTCGGCCTCGAACAGATCGCGCGTGAAGTCGACATCGCTACCCGGCACCTTGGCCCACAGGTAGAAGCTGCCGTCCGGGCGTTGCACATCCAGTACCGGCTCGAGGATGGCCAGCACGGCGTCGTACTTGGCGCGGTACTGGTCGCGGTTGGCGCGCACATGTGCCTCGTCCTCCCAGGCGGCGATGCTGGCCAGCTGTGTCTGCACCGGCATGGCGCAGCCATGGTAGGTGCGGTACAGCAGGAACGGCTTGATGATGTCGGCATCACCGGCGACGAAGCCCGAGCGCAGACCGGGCAGGTTCGAACGCTTGGACAGGCTGTGGAACACCACGCAGCGCTTGAAATCGCGACGTCCCAGCTCCGCACAGGCTGTCAGCAGCCCCGGGGGCGGTGCATCCTCATCGAAATACAACTCGCTGTAGCATTCGTCGGCAGCGATCACGAAGTCGTGCGCATCGGCCAGCGCGATCAGCTTCTTCAAGGTGTCCATCGGCACCAAGGCGCCGGTGGGGTTGCCGGGCGAGCACAGGAACAGGATCTGGCAACGGGCCCAGACGTGGTCGGGCACCGCGTCGAAGTCGGGGTTGAAACCGTTGCCTTCCAGGCAGGGCAGGTAATGCGGGGTGGCGCCGGCCAGCAGCGCAGCCCCTTCATAGATCTGGTAGAACGGGTTGGGGCTCAACACCAGGCCATCGGCATCACGGTCGACCACCGCCTGGGTAAAGGCGAACAGCGCTTCGCGGGTGCCGTTCACGGGCAGGATGTGACGCTCGGCATCCAGCCACCCAGCCGGCACGCCAAAGCGTCGCTCGCACCACTGCCCGATGGCCTGGCGCAAGGCAGGCAGGCCCAGGGTGCTGGGGTATACCGCCAGCTTGTCGAGATTGTCGGCCATCGCCTGGGCCACGAAGGGTGGCGAGGCGTGCTTGGGCTCGCCGATCGACAGGGCAATGGCGCGCTTGTCAGCAGCGGGTGTAACGCTACCCAGCAGGGCACGCAGCTTTTCGAAAGGGTAGGGCTGAAGCTGGCTCAAGGCAGGATTCATTGGCGCAAGGTCTCGTCAATCATGTCGTCAAAAGGTCACGCGGGCAGGGCTGGCGCTGGCCTGCCCTGCTTGCAGTTGTTGCACGATGGCTTCCTGCAGGCGGCTGCACAGTTGCGGGTCGGACAGGGGCTGGTTGTCGGCATCGGTGATGAAGAACACGTCCTCCACCCGCTCGCCCAAGGTGGCAATCTTGGCGTTCTGCAACGACAGGTCGAACTCCAGGAAGATGCGCCCTAGCCGCGCCAGCAGGCCCGGACGGTCGGGCGCGGTGATTTCGAGAATGGTCACCGGGCGCTGGGCGTCGTTGAGGATGGTCACCTGCGGCGGGAAGTCGAAGTGCTTGAGTTGGCGCGGCACCCGACGCTGGATGATCGTGGGGTAGTCCTCGGGGTTGCGCAGGGCCTCGGTCAGGCCGTCTCGAATCTGCCTGACCCGTTGCGGGTTGTCGCCGATCGCACCACCGTCGTTATCCAGCACAATGTAGGTGTCCAGGGTGAACTGGCTGCTGGAGGTGATGATGCGGGCGTCGTGGATGTTCAGGTTCAACTGCGACATGGCCGCCACCGTCACGGCGAAGAAATCGTGCTGGTCAGGGGCATAGATGAAGATCTGGGTCCCGCCTTCGAATTCGCGCTGGGTGGTTTCCTTGATCAACACCAGCGGGCCGCCGTCAGCCGGCTGTTGCAGGATGGCGTCGGTGTGCCAGGCCACGTCGGAGGCGGTGTGCTTGAGGAAGTAATCATCCCCCAGCTGGGACCACAACTGCTCCACGTCATCCGGGTCGGTGCCTTCGCGCACCAGCGTGTCCAGTGCCGAGGACTGGGTCTGGCGAATCTGCTCTTCACGATCGAGCGGGTTTTCAAGCCCGCGGCGCAGGGCACGCTTGGTCTCGGTGTACAACTGGCGCAACAGGCTGGCTCGCCACGAATTCCACAAGGTGGGGTTGGTGGCGTTGATATCCGCCACTGTCAGCACATAGAGGTAGTCCAGCCGCGTCTCGTCCCCTACGTGCAGGGCGAAGTCGTTGATCACCTGCGGGTCGGACAAATCCTTGCGCTGGGCGGTGGTGGACATGACCAGGTGGTTCTGCACCAGCCAGGCGATCAACCGGCTGTCCCAGGCAGGGAGCTGGTGGCGCTCGCAGAACTTGAGGGCATCGACCGCGCCGAGCTCGGAATGATCGCCCTGACGGCCCTTGCCAATGTCGTGGTAGAGCCCGGCCAGGTAGATCAGCTCAGGCTTGGGCAAGCGGCCCATGAGCTTGCTGGCCAGCGGGAATTTCTCCGACACCGGCGTGTACTGCAGCTTGCGCAGGTGCTTGATCAGGTTGAGGGTGTGGGCATCGACGGTATAGATGTGGAACAGGTCATGCTGCATCTGCCCGACAATCAGCCCGAACTCCGGCAGGTAGCGCCCGAGGATGCCGTAGCGGTTCATGCGCCGAAGGTTGCGATGAATACCGATTTCACACTTGAACAGCTCGATGAACAAACTGGTGTTGCGAATATCGTTGCGGAAGGTGTCGTCGATCAGGTGCCGATGCTCGCGCAGCAGGCGTACGGTATCGGCACGTACACCCTTGATTTCCGGGTGCTGGGCCATCAGCACGAACATTTCCAGCATGGCGAACGGCGTGCGCTTGAACACGTTCGGGCGCACGGCCTCGATGTAGCCGTCGTGCAGGCGGAAGCGCGCATTGAGCGGTTGGGTGGTGCCGCTGTCGTCGTCGGCGAGAATGACCTCCTCGAAATGCTGGATGATCAGGTCGCACAACTGGCTGATGCTCATCACCACCCGGTAGTACTGCTGCATGAACTGCTCAATGGCACGCTTGGGGTTTTCGTCGCTGTAGCCCAGCAGGGCGGCGATGCTGCGCTGGTGGTCGAACAGCAGGCGGTCCTCGGCACGGCCCGCGAGCATGTGCAGGGCGTAACGCACCCGCCACAGGAAGTCCTGGGAGGAGGCCAGGAGCGCGTTTTCGCTTTCCAGCAGGAAGCCTTCGCCGGCCAGGGCATGCAGGTTCAGGGTGCCGTACTGGCGGCGCGCCACCCACAGCACGGTCTGGATGTCCCGCAGCCCGCCAGGCGAGCCCTTGACGTTGGGCTCGAGGTTGTACTCGGTGTCGTTGTACTTGTGGTGACGCGCCTGCAGCTCGGCGCGCTTGGCCAGGAAGAACTCGCGGCTTGGCCACATGTGCGCCGTGCTGGTGACCTCGAGCATGCGCTGGCGCAGGGCTTCCGGGCCGGCGATGGTGCGGCTCTCCATCATGTTGGTGATGATGGTGAGGTCGGCGCGGGCCTGTTCGGCACATTCATCGACGGTGCGCACGCTCTGGCCGACCTCCAGGCCGATGTCCCACAGCAGGGTCAGAAAGCGCTCGATGGCGTCGCGATACCGCTCATGCTCGGCCTCACCCAGCAGGATGAGCAGGTCGATGTCCGAGTGCGGGTGAAGCTCACCACGCCCGTAGCCGCCGACCGCCACCAGGGAAATGCCGTCCTGCTCGCCCCAGTCGAACTGGTTCCAGGCCTGCTGCAGGACGTTGTCCACCAGCCAGGCCCGGGCCTGGATCAGTGGGCGGATGGCGTGGCCTGCGCGAAAGCGTCTGTCCAGCACCTCGCCCGCCTGGCGAATGGCCTTCTTGAAGGCGGGTATGGGGCTGGCCTTGAGGGCCAGTTCCGCCTGGAACTGACCACGGTCGAACAGTTCGGGGTCGAGCTGGGGCATGGGGTCAGGTTCCTGTCATCGAAGGCTGCTAGGGTGGCTCAGGCCGAAGTGCGGGCGATGGTGTCGTCCTTGCGCAGGGTGAAGATCTCGTACCCGGTCGCCGTGACCACCAGGGTATGCTCCCACTGCGCCGAAAGCTTGCGGTCCTTGGTGATCGCGGTCCAGCCATCACCCAGCACCTTGGTGTCGGCCTTGCCCTGGTTGATCATCGGCTCGATGGTGAAGGTCATGCCTTCCTTGAGTTCCATGCCAGTGCCGGCGCGGCCGTAATGGAGGATCTGCGGCTCTTCGTGGAACACCTTGCCGATGCCATGACCGCAGAACTCGCGCACCACCGAGAAGCCGTTCTTCTCGGCGTGCTTCTGGATGACTTCGCCGATGTCGCCCAGGCGGCAGCCCGGCTTGACCAGCTCGATGGCCTTGTACAGGCATTCCTGGGTGACCTGGGACAGGCGCTCGGCCCATACCGGCACGGTGCCGACGTGGAACATGCGGCTGGTGTCGCCGTGGTAGCCGTCCTTGATCACCGTGATGTCGATGTTCAGGGTGTCGCCATTTTTCAGGGGCTTGTCATTGGGGATACCGTGACAGACCACGTGGTTGATGGACGTGCAGATGGACTTTGGGTAGCCCTTGTAGTTGAGCGGCGCCGGAATGGCCTGCTGGACGTTGACGATGTAGTCGTGGCACAGGCGATCGAGCGCTTCGGTGGTGACACCGGGCTTGACATGCTCCTCGATCATTTCCAGCACGTCGGCTGCCAGGCGGCCGGCGATGCGCATCTTCTCGATGTCTTCTGCAGTCTTGATGGTGACGGTCATTACAGGCTCTCTACTCGGCGCCGCAGACGGCGCGTTCAAATCGGGAAAGGCGTCATTCTATCAGAGGTGCGGGCTCGTAGCGGCACGCTGCCCTTGCAAAGGCATACCTCCAACCGCCCTGGCCGTGCGCTGGCGCCCATGCCCTGCCATCCGGCGGTTGGGGGGTGAGTTTCGTGTTTTGTTTACGCGCAGCCTGTGGTATAACATGCGCCGCTTTCGGAGCCAGCTCCGTCTGCATCCAAACCCACACACGTGTCGACACGATGGCCTGGGTGCCCCGAGCTTCAGGGTTCGCGGGTTGGTCATTGGGATACGTGGAGGCCCAACCCGACTTATCAAGGAACTATCATGTCCCAAGTCAACATGCGCGATATGCTGAAGGCCGGTGTGCACTTCGGCCACCAGACCCGTTACTGGAACCCGAAAATGGGCAAGTACATTTTCGGTGCGCGCAACAAGATCCACATCGTCAACCTGGAAAAAACCCTGCCGATGTTCAACGACGCTCTGTCGTTCGTAGAGCGCCTGGCCCAGGGCAAGAACAAGATCCTGTTCGTCGGCACCAAGCGTTCCGCCGGCAAGATCGTCGCCGAGCAAGCTGCTCGCTGCGGTTCGCCGTACGTTGACCACCGTTGGTTGGGCGGCATGCTGACCAACTACAAGACCATCCGTGCTTCGATCAAGCGTCTGCGCGACCTGGAAACTCAGGCCGAAGATGGCACCTTTGCCAAGCTGACCAAGAAAGAAGCCCTGATGCGCTCCCGCGATCTGGAAAAACTGGACCGCAGCCTGGGCGGCATCAAGGACATGGGCGGTCTGCCTGACGCTCTGTTCGTCATCGACGTTGATCACGAGCGCATCGCGATCACCGAAGCCAACAAACTGGGTATCCCGGTCATTGGTGTTGTCGATACCAACAGCAGCCCGGAAGGTGTTGACTACATCATCCCAGGTAACGATGACGCCATTCGCGCTATCGAGCTGTACATGACTTCCATGGCTGACGCTGTCATCCGTGGCCGCAACAATGTTGCTGGCGGCACCGAAGTCTACGCTGAAGAAGCGGCTGCACCTGCTGCCGAGTAATAGACGCTAGCGTCGACTTGGCACGCGAAAAGGGGGCTATGCCCCCTTTTTGCCACCTTGAAATCCTGCTGTCGGCAGCCGTCCCTTCCATGGGCATGCAGGCACAGACAGCGGATTAGCAGAATTGAACGCCCGTCACAAGCGGGTGGAATGGTTGAAAAACTTTCCAAGAGGATTTTGAAATGGCAGCAATTACTGCAGCGCTGGTCAAAGAACTGCGCGAGCGTACCGGCGAAGGCATGATGGATTGCAAGAAAGCCCTGGAAAAGGCTGGCGGCGACATCGAAAAAGCCATTGACGACATGCGTGCCTCGGGCGCCATCAAGGCCGCCAAGAAGGCTGGCAACGTGGCTGCCGAAGGCGCGATCGCCGTCAAGACCGACGGCAAGGCCGCCGTACTGCTGGAAGTGAACTCGCAGACCGACTTCCTGGCCCTGCAAGACGACTTCAAGAACTTCGTCGCCGAAAGCCTGGAAGAAGCCTTCGCCCAGAAGCTGACCGACGCCGCTCCGCTGATCGCCTCGCGTGAAGCTGCCCGTGAAGCCCTGGTCGCCAAGTGCGGCGAAAACGTCAACATCCGTCGCCTGGTGCGCGTGGAAGGCGACGTGGTCGGCGCCTACCTGCACGGCAACAAGATCGGTGCTGTCGTTGTCCTGAAAGGCGGTGACGTCGAGCTGGCCAAGAACATCGCCATGCACGTTGCAGCGTCCAACCCCGAGTTCCTGGACTCGTCGGAAATCTCCGCCGAAGCCATCGAGCGCGAGAAGGGTGTCTTCCTGCAGCTGAACGCCGACAAGATTGCTGGCAAGCCGGAAAACATCGTTGAAAACATGATCAACGGCCGCATCACCAAGTTCAAGGCTGAAGCCTCGCTCAAAGAGCAGGCGTTCGTCATGAACCCGGAAGTCAAGGTCGGCGAACTGGCCAAGAAAGCCGGTGCTGAAATCGTTTCCTTCACCTACTTCAAGGTTGGCGAAGGCATCGAGAAGCCAGTCGACGACTTCGCTGCTGAAGTTGCCGCACAGGTTGCTGCTGCCAAGCAGTAAGACAGCCCCGTCTGTCGCCCCAAAGAGGCTGCCCGCTCACGCGCGCAGCCTCTTTGTCAAAGCGGCGAGGCGTTTACACAACGCTGCCGCCGCTGGCGCCGAAACGGTGCCACGCTACAGTTAGCAGGCTGCAAACAGCCCGCACGAATTTTCTACAGTACGCCGCAGGAGAGACTCGCAATGGCTCAGCAGGTGAGTGGTCGCCAACCTCGCTATAAACGCATTTTGCTCAAACTTAGCGGCGAGGCCCTGATGGGCTCCGAAGACTTCGGGATCGACCCGAAGGTGCTCGATCGCATGGCCCTGGAAGTCGGGCAACTGGTCGGTATCGGTGTGCAGGTCGGCCTGGTCATCGGTGGTGGCAACCTGTTCCGAGGGGCTGCACTGAGCGCCGCCGGCATGGATCGCGTCACCGGCGACCACATGGGGATGCTGGCTACCGTGATGAACGCCCTGGCCATGCGCGATGCGCTGGAGCGCTCGAACATCCCGGCACTGGTCATGTCGGCCATCTCCATGGTGGGCGTCACCGATCACTATGACCGTCGCAAAGCGATTCGCCACCTCAACTCCGGGGATGTGGTAATTTTCTCCGCCGGTACCGGCAACCCGTTCTTTACCACCGACTCGGCAGCCTGCCTGCGGGCCATCGAAATCGATGCCGACGTGGTGCTCAAGGCGACCAAGGTCGATGGTGTGTACACTGCCGATCCATTCAAGGACCCGCATGCCGAGAAGTTCGATCGCCTGACCTATGACGAGGTCCTGGATCGTAAGCTCGGGGTGATGGACTTGACCGCAATCTGCCTGTGCCGTGACCACGGCATGCCATTGCGGGTATTCAACATGAACAAGCCAGGCGCCCTGCTGAACATCGTGGTGGGCGGCGCTGAAGGCACTCTGATCGAGGAAGGCCAAGCATGATCAACGACATCAAGAAAGACGCGCAGGAGCGCATGACCAAGTCCATCGAGGCCCTGGGCCGCAACCTGGCGGCCATCCGCACCGGTCGCGCGCACCCAAGCATTCTGGACAGCGTCAAGGTCACTGCCTGGGGTAGCGAGATGCCGCTGAACCAGGTCGCTGCGATCAGCGTCGAGGACGCGCGCACCCTGAAGATCGTCGCTCACGACAAGAACCTGAGCGCTGCCATCGAGAAGGCCATCCTGACCTCCGACCTCGGGCTCAACCCATCGAGCGCCGGCACCACCATCCGTGTGCCGATGCCTGCCCTGACCGAAGAAACCCGCAAGGGCTACACCAAGCAGGCCAGCGGCGTTGCCGAAGACGCCAAGGTCGCCGTGCGCAACGTGCGTCGTGACGCCCTGGCGGACTTGAAGAAGCTGACCAAGGACAAGGCCATCAGCGAAGACGAAGAGCGCCGCGCCGCCGATGACATCCAGAAGCTGACGGACAAGTTCGTCGCCGAGGTGGATGCAGCCTTCAAAGCCAAGGAAAAGGACCTGATGGCCGTCTAAGGCCAGGTTTTTTTAATGGAAAAGACCAAGCCAGCGGTGCCTCCCTCGGTGCCGCGTCACGTCGCGATCATCATGGACGGCAACAACCGCTGGGCGAAACGACGCTTGTTGCCTGGCGTTGCCGGGCACAAGGCGGGTGTCGATGCCGTGCGGGCAGTCATCGAAGTCTGCGCCGAGGCCGGCGTCGAAGTGCTGACTCTCTTTGCCTTCTCCAGTGAGAACTGGCAACGCCCTGCCGATGAGGTCGGTGCGTTGATGGAGTTGTTTTTCTCGGCGCTGCGCCGCGAGGCGCGTCGCTTGAACGACAACAACATCAGCCTGCGCATCATCGGTGACCGCTCCCGCTTTCACCCGGAACTGCAGGCTGCCATGCGCGAAGCCGAGGCGCTGACCGCAGGCAATAGCCGTTTCATCCTGCAGATCGCCGCCAACTACGGTGGGCAGTGGGACATCGCCCAGGCCGCGCAGCGGCTGGCGCGTGAAGTCCAGGCTGGCCATCTGCGCCCCGATGACATCACCCCGGGGTTGTTGCAGACGTGCCTTGCGACCGGCGAGCAGCCCTTGCCGGACTTGTGCATCCGTACCGGTGGCGAGCATCGCATCAGCAATTTCCTGTTGTGGCAACTGGCCTACGCCGAGTTGTATTTCTCCGACCTTTACTGGCCGGACTTCAAACACGAAGCCATGCGCAGTGCATTGGCTGATTTCGCTTCGCGCCAGCGCCGCTTTGGTAAGACCAGCGAGCAGGTCGAGGCTGGAGCGCGTGCTTAATGCTTAAACAACGCATCATTACCGCGCTGATCCTGTTGCCGATAGCGCTGGGCGGGTTCTTCTTGCTCGAGGGGGGCAACTTCGCCCTGTTCATCGGCCTGGTGGTAACGCTCGGCGCCTGGGAGTGGGCGCGTTTGGCGGGGTTGATGGCTCAGCCCCTGCGTGTCGCCTATGCCCTGGTCGTCGCTGGGGCGTTGATGCTGCTGTACATCCTCCCGGAACTGGCCCCCTGGGTGCTTGGGGCGGCCGTCATCTGGTGGGGGCTGGCCACTTGGCTAGTGCTGACCTACCCGCGCACCAGCGAACTGTGGGCCAGTGCCGCCTGCCGGCTGTTGATCGGCCTGCTGGTGTTGTTGCCGGCCTGGCAAGGCCTGGTGCTGCTCAAGCACTGGCCGCTGGGTAACTGGTTGATCCTGTCGGTCATGGCTTTGGTCTGGGCGGCCGACATCGGTGCGTACTTTTCCGGCAGGGCCTTCGGCAAGCGCAAGCTGGCGCCGCAGGTCAGCCCTGGCAAGAGCTGGGAAGGCGTCTACGGCGGGTTGGCGGTCAGCCTGGTGATCACCCTGGTGGTGGGTATCACTCGTGACTGGAGCTTCGGTCAGCTACTGCTCGGCCTGGCAGGCGCTGCACTGGTGGTGATGGCCTCGGTGATCGGCGACCTGACCGAAAGCATGTTCAAGCGCCGCTCGGGCATCAAGGACAGCAGCAACCTGCTACCCGGCCACGGTGGCGTGCTCGACCGCATCGACAGCCTGACGGCGGCCATTCCATTGTTCGCCGTGCTGTTGTGGGCGGCCGAATGGGGTGTGATGTGAGTCAGGTGCAACGCATTACCGTACTTGGGGCGACCGGCTCCATCGGCCTGAGCACCCTGGACGTGATCGCTCGCCATCCTGAGCGCTATCAGGCCTTCGCCTTGACCGGCTACACGCGCATCGAGGAGCTGTTGGCCCTGTGCGTGCGGCATCGCCCGGCCTATGCCGTGGTGCCGAGCGCTGAGGCGGCGGGGCGCCTGCGTGCGGGCCTGACGGCGGCAGGGTGCGCTACCGAAGTGCTGGAAGGCGAGGCCGGGTTGTGCCAGGTAGCCTGTGCCAGTGAAGTGGATGCGGTCATGGCCGCCATCGTCGGCGCGGCAGGCTTGCGGCCAACCCTGGCGGCCGTGCAGGCCGGCAAGAAAGTGCTGCTGGCCAACAAGGAAGCGCTGGTCATGTCCGGCGCCCTGTTCATGGACGCCGTGCGCCAGTCGAGCGCGGTGTTGCTGCCCATCGACAGCGAGCACAACGCCATCTTCCAGTGCATGCCCAGCGACTACGCGCGCGGGTTGAGCGCTGTGGGGGTGCGCCGCATTCTGCTGACGGCCTCGGGTGGGCCGTTCCGTCAGACATCGACCGAGGCCTTGCTGGACGTCACGCCTGAACAGGCGTGTGCCCACCCGAACTGGTCGATGGGGCGCAAGATTTCCGTCGACTCGGCGAGCATGATGAACAAGGGCCTGGAGTTGATCGAGGCCTGTTGGCTGTTCGATGCGCCGCCAAGCCTGGTCGAGGTGGTGGTGCACCCGCAAAGCGTGATCCACTCGCTGGTCGATTACGTCGACGGTTCGGTGCTGGCGCAGTTGGGTAACCCGGACATGCGTACCCCCATCGCCAATGCGCTGGCCTGGCCGGAGCGAATCGATTCCGGGGTGGCCCCGCTGGACCTGTTCAGCATTGCTCGCCTGGATTTCGAGGCGCCCGATGAGCAGCGTTTCCCCTGTCTGCGCCTGGCGCGAGAGGCGGCGCAAGTGGGCAACAGCGCCCCTGCCGTGCTCAATGCGGCCAACGAAGTGGCGGTGCAGACGTTCCTCCAGGGCCGTATCCGCTTCCCGGAGATCGCGAGTATGATCGAACAGGTACTGGACCAGGAGCCCGTGGTGCCGCTGACGTCGCTGGAGGCAGTGTTTGCCGCCGACCAGCGAGCGCGCGAGCTGGCCTGGGCCTGGCTGCACCGCAACGGCCGCTGAGGCGGGCTGGCCCGGTTATCGACAACAGCACCCCCACTGACCCATTGCTCATCATTCGGAGATGGACATGACAGCGCTCTACATGATCATTGGTACGCTCGTCGCCTTGGGTGTGCTTGTCACCTTCCACGAGTTCGGCCACTTCTGGGTGGCGCGTCGCTGTGGCGTGAAAGTGCTGCGTTTCTCGGTGGGCTTCGGTACGCCGCTGGTGCGCTGGCATGATCGTCAGGGCACCGAATTCGTCATCGCAGCCATTCCGCTGGGCGGCTACGTGAAGATGCTCGACGAGCGCGAAGGCGATGTGCCCCCTGCGCTGGTGGGCCAATCGTTCAATCGCAAGCCGGTCGGCCAGCGCATCGCGATCGTTGCCGCCGGGCCGGTCGCCAACTTCCTGCTGGCCATCTTCTTCTTCTGGGTGTTGGCGATGCTTGGCAGCCAGCAGATCCGGCCGGTCATCGGCACCGTCGAGACGGGTAGCCTGGCGGCGGCTGCAGGGCTGACGGCCGGCCAGGAGATCGTCTCGGTGGACGGCAAGCCGACCAACGGCTGGTCGGCAGTCAATCTGCAGTTGGTGCGCCGCCTGGGTGAGAGTGGCACGCTGAACATCGGTGTGCGCGATGAGGGCAGCAGTGCCGAGCAACAGCGCCAGGTGAAACTCGACCAGTGGTTGAAAGGCGCCGATGAGCCTGATCCGATTCGCTCGCTGGGCCTTGAACCCTGGCGCCCCGCCATCGTGCCGGTACTGGCCGAGATCGATCCCAAGGGGCCGGCCGCGGCTGCAGGCTTGAAAACCGGTGACCGGTTGCTGGGCGTCGGCGGCCAGTCGGTGAGCGAATGGCAGCAGGTGGTCGATAGCGTGCGCGCGCGGCCCGGCGCCCAGGTGGTGGTGCGTCTGGAACGTGACGGTGCGCCGCTGGACATACCGGTGACGCTGGGCGCGAAGGGCGAAGGTGAGGCCGCTGCAGGCTACCTGGGAGCGGGCGTCAAGGGCGGTCAATGGCCGGCCTCGATGCTGCGCGAAGTCAGCTATGGGCCGGTGGAGGCGGTGGGTGAAGGCCTCTCGCGCACCTGGAACATGAGCGTGCTCACGCTCCAGTCACTGAAGAAAATGCTGTTCGGTGAGCTCTCGGTAAAAAACTTGAGTGGACCGATAACCATTGCTAAAGTGGCGGGCGCTTCAGCCCAGTCCGGCGTGGGGGATTTCCTGAATTTCCTGGCCTACCTGAGCATAAGCCTGGGGGTTCTTAACCTGCTGCCCATCCCGGTACTGGATGGGGGGCACTTGCTGTTCTACCTGGTTGAATGGGCGCGCGGTCGTCCGTTGTCTGATCGGGTACAAGGTTGGGGGGTCCAGATCGGTATCAGTTTGGTCTTGGGGGTGATGCTGCTCGCCCTGATCAACGATCTGGGTCGACTATAAAAGCTTCGCTCAATTGCGAAACCTGTCGTTCATGACGGCAGGTTGTTTATTGCCAGTTGGAATAAAAGGACTTCATGAAACGTCTGTTGCTAACTGCGGTGCTCTCCGCACTGATGATCGCTGAAGTTCACGCCGAGTCCTTCACCATCTCCGATATCCGCGTCAACGGCCTGCAGCGGGTTTCCGCGGGCAGCGTCTTTGGTGCCTTGCCCCTCAACGTGGGCGACCAGGCCGATGACCGGCGCCTGGTGGAGTCGACCCGCTCGCTGTTCAAGACCGGGTTCTTCCAGGACATCGAGTTGAACCGTGATGGCAACGTGCTGATCATCAATGTGGTCGAGCGCCCGTCGGTGTCGAGCATCGAGATCGAAGGCAACAAGGCGATCAGTACCGAAGACCTGATGAAGGGCCTGAAGCAATCGGGCCTGGCCGAAGGCGAGATCTTCCAGCGTGCCACCCTCGAAGGCGTGCGTAACGAGCTGCAGCGCCAGTACGTGGCCCAGGGCCGTTACTCGGCCGAGGTCGACGCCGAGGTGGTGCCGCAGCCGCGCAACCGTGTGGCCCTGAAGATCAAGATCAACGAAGGCACCGTCGCTGCCATCCAGCACATCAATATCGTTGGCAACAACGTGTTCGATGACGACACCCTGGGGCAGCTGTTCGAGCTCAAGACGACTAACTGGTTGTCCTTCTTCAAGAACGACGACAAGTATGCCCGTGAAAAACTGTCCGGTGACCTGGAGCGTCTGCGTTCTTACTACCTGGACCGCGGCTACATCAACATGGACATCGCGTCCACCCAGGTGTCCATCACGCCTGACAAGAAGCACGTCTACATCACCGTCAACATCAACGAAGGCGAGAAGTACACCGTCCGTGACGTAAAGCTCTCCGGTGACCTCAAGGTGCCGGAAGACCAGGTCAAGTCGCTGCTGCTGGTGCAGCCGGGCCAGGTATTCTCGCGCAAGGTGATGACCAGCACGTCCGAGCTGATCACCCGTCGCCTGGGTAACGAAGGCTATACCTTCGCCAACGTCAACGGCGTGCCTCAGCCAAACGACCAGGATCACACCGTCGACATCATGTTCGTGGTCGATCCGGGCAAGCGTGCCTACGTCAACCGCATCAACTACCGCGGCAACACCAAGACCGAAGACGAAGTGCTGCGCCGCGAAATGCGTCAGATGGAAGGCGGCTGGGCATCGACCTACCTGATCGACCAATCCAAGACCCGCCTTGAGCGCCTGGGCTTCTTCAAGGACGTGAACGTCGAGACCCCACCGGTACCGGGTACCGACGACCAGGTCGACGTGAACTACAGCGTCGAGGAGCAGGCCTCCGGTTCGATCACCGCCAGCGTCGGCTTTGCCCAGAGCGCAGGCCTGATCCTGGGTGGCTCGATCAGCCAGAGCAACTTCCTGGGTACCGGTAACAAGGTGTCTGTTGGCCTGACCCGTTCCGAGTACCAGTCGCGATACAACTTCGGCTTCGTTGATCCCTACTTCACTGCCGATGGCGTGAGCCTGGGTTACAACGCCTTCTACCGCAGCACCGACTACGACGACCTCGACGTCGACGTGGCGAGCTATGCGGTGGACAGCCTGGGTGCCGGTGTGAGCCTGGGTTACCCGATCAGCGAGACGTCGCGCCTGACCTATGGGTTGAGTGTGCAGCAGGACAAGCTGAAGACGGGTAAGTACACCGTTAATGAGATCTTTGATTTCATCAACAAGGAAGGCAAGAACTTCACCAACTTCAAAGCCTCGATCGGCTGGTCCGAATCGACGTTGAACAAGGGGGTGCTGGCAACACGTGGTCACTCGCAGAGTCTGAGCCTTGAAACCACGATTCCAGGCAGTGACTTGTCGTTCTACAAGCTGGACTACCGTGGCCAGCTGTTCAAGCCACTCAGCCAGAACTACACCCTGCGTCTGCACACTGAACTGGGTTACGGTGACGGTTTCGGCGGTACCTCCGGCCTGCCGTTCTATGAGAACTACTACGCGGGTGGCTTCAACTCCGTTCGCGGCTTCAAAGACAGCACCCTGGGGCCGCGCAGTACGCCAAGTAAGTTTAATAAGGAGAACGGCACTATTGACGACCCCGACCAAGACCCGCTTCCATTCGGTGGCAACGTCCTGGTCCAGGGCGGCGTCGAGTTGCTGTTCCCGCTGCCGTTCGTCAAGGACCAGCGTTCCCTGCGCACCTCGGTCTTCTGGGACGTGGGTAACGTGTTCGACACCAACTGCGGCAACAAGCCGGACTGCACCAAGGTCGGTTTCTCCGACATGGCCAGTTCGGTCGGTCTTGGCGTGACGTGGATCACGGCCTTGGGCCCGTTGAGCTTCAGCCTGGCGATGCCGATCAAGAAGCCGGACGAGGCAGACACCCAGGTGTTCCAATTCTCTCTGGGCCAGACCTTCTAAGGTCGGCCCTTGCTTAACGACAACGGTTTATCCAGGAGTTCATCGTGCGCAAGTTGACCCAAATGGCCGTAGTGGCCGCGGCGCTGGTCGCCACCCCGGCTTTCGCCGAAATGAAGGTTGCCGTTCTGAACTATCAGATGGCCCTGCTCGAGTCCGATGCCGCCAAGAAGTACGCCGTGGATGCCGAAAAGAAGTTCGGCCCTCAGCTGACCAAGCTCAAGGGCCTGGAAAGCAGCGCCAAGGGCATCCAGGATCGCCTGATCAAGGGCGGCGACAAGATGCAGCAGCAGGAGCGTGAGCGCCTGGAGCTCGAGTTCAAGCAAAAGGCCCGCGACTTCCAGTTCCAGTCCAAGGAACTGAACGAAGCCAAGGCCGTTGCCGACCGCGACATGCTCAAGCAGCTCAAGCCCAAGCTGGACGGCGCTGTCGAGGAAGTGATCAAGAAGGGCGGTTACGACCTGGTGCTCGAGCGCGGTGCGGTCATTGATGTCAAGCCTCAGTACGACATCACCCGCCAGGTTATCGAGCGTATGAACCAAGCCCGTTGATATGACCGTGACCATGACGCTTGGCCAACTGGCCGAGACCCTCGGGGCCACCCTCAAGGGTCCCGAGACGCTGCAGATCACAGGCCTTGCCACCTTGCAGGAGGCCGGGCCGGGTCAGTTGAGCTTTCTTGCCAACCCGCAGTACCGCAAGTACCTGGACCAGAGCCAGGCGGCTGCCGTGCTGCTCAAGGCCGCCGATGCCGAGGCGTTCGCCGGCCATGCCCTGATCGTTGCCGATCCTTACCTGGCGTATGCCCGCATTTCCCACCTGTTCGACCCCAAACCCAAGGCTGTGGCGGGGATTCACCCCAGCGCCGTGGTGGCCGGGGATGCCCAGGTGGATGCGACGGCCAGTATCGGGCCTTTCGCGGTCGTTGAAAGCGGTGCGCGTATCGGAGCCCATGTCACCATCGGCGCCCATTGCTTCATCGGTGCTCGCTGCGTGATCGGTGAAGGGGGCTGGCTGGCGCCGCGGGTCACGCTGTATCACGATGTCACCATTGGCAAACGGGTGGTTATCCAGTCCGGCGCAGTGATCGGTGGTGAAGGCTTTGGCTTTGCCAACGAAAAAGGCGTGTGGCGCAAGATTGCCCAGATTGGCGGTGTGAGCATCGGTGACGATGTGGAGATCGGTGTGAACACGGCCGTGGACCGTGGCGCGCTGTCCAACACCTGTATCGCCGACGGCGTCAAGCTCGACAACCAGATCCAGATTGCCCACAACGTGCAGATCGGGGAGCATACGGCCATGGCTGCGTGCGTGGGTATCTCCGGCAGCACACGTATCGGCAAGCATTGCACCATCGCCGGTGGCGTGGGCATGGTCGGTCATATCGATGTTTGCGACAACGTTTTCGTGTCCGGGATGACCATGGTGACCCGCTCGATCACCGAGCCGGGTGGCTATTCTTCCGGTACTGCCATGCAGCCTCTGGCTGACTGGCGCAAGAGCGCCGCGCGCATCCGCCACCTGGACGACATGGCCAAGCGTCTCCAGCAGCTGGAAAAACGCGTCGATACCGTGACCTCAGGTGGGCAGCCGACATCAGAAGGCTGATACCATTTCCTGAGCAAGAGTGAACAGTCGCTAGCTGGCTCCTCTTTGGATTGCAAAAGGAGCGTGTGGTCAGCACCTGCGCTCCCTATTCTTATACAGGCTTCCCCCCCGAAATGATGGACATCAACGAGATTCGCGAATACCTGCCTCACCGTTACCCGTTCCTGTTGGTGGACCGCGTGACGGATCTGGATTACGAGGCCCAGAGCATTCGTGCCTACAAGAATGTCAGCATCAACGAGCCGTTCTTCAACGGCCACTTCCCGGCGCACCCCATCATGCCCGGCGTCCTGATCATCGAAGCCATGGCCCAGGCGGCCGGCATTCTCGGTTTCAAGATGCTCGATGCCAAGCCTGCCGACGGCACCCTGTACTATTTTGTCGGCTCCGACAAACTGCGTTTCCGTCAGCCGGTGCTGCCGGGTGACCAGCTGGTGCTGGAAGCGAAGTTCCTGAGCCGCAAGAGCATGATCTGGAAGTTCGAATGCCGTGCCCTGGTCGACGGCAAGGCAGTATGCTCGGCCGAAATCACCTGTGCGGAACGCTCCCTATGAATTCGATTGATCCTCGGGCCATCATCGACCCTTCGGCCAAGCTGGCCGAAGGCGTCGAGGTGGGCCCTTGGTCGATCGTTGGCCCCGATGTCGAAATCGGGGAGGGCACCGTCATCGGCCCACACGTTGTGCTCAAGGGGCCGACCCGGATCGGCAAGCACAACCGTATCTTTCAGTTTTCCTCGATTGGCGAAGACACTCCGGACCTCAAGTACAAGGGTGAGCCGACTCGCCTTGTGATCGGCGATCACAACGTTATCCGTGAAGGCGTCACGATTCATCGCGGTACCGTGCAGGATCGCGCCGAAACCACCGTTGGCGACCATAACCTGATCATGGCCTATGCCCACATTGGCCATGACAGTGTGATCGGCAGCCACTGCATCCTGGTCAACAACACCGCGCTGGCGGGCCATGTGCATGTGGGCGACTGGGCGATCCTGTCCGGGTTCACCCTGGTGCACCAGTATTGCCACATCGGCGCCCATGCGTTTTCCGGCATGGGCACGGCCATCGGCAAGGACGTACCCGCGTTCGTCACCGTTTTCGGCAGCCCCGCCGAAGCGCGCAGCATGAACTTCGAAGGCATGCGCCGCCGTGGTTTCAGCGACGAAGTAATCCATGTGCTGCGTCGCTGCTACAAGATCGTCTACCGCCAGGGCCTGACGGTGGAGGATGCATTGCGCGAACTCGAAGCGCCGGCGGCGCAGCATCCGGAGGTCGAGCTGTTCCGCCAGTCGATCGTGAGTTCGGCCCGCGGCATTACGCGCTGACATGGCCCAGCTCTGCGTAGCCCTGGTCGCGGGTGAAGCCAGCGGCGACATTCTCGGTTCCGGCTTGATGCGCGCCTTGAGGGCGCGCCATCCCGATGTGCGCTTTATCGGGGTCGGTGGCCCGCTCATGGAAGCCGAAGGCCTGCAATCCTACTTCCCCATGGAGCGTTTGGCCGTCATGGGGCTGGTCGAGGTGCTTGGTCGCCTGCGTGAATTGCTCAAGCGTCGCAAGCTGCTGGTCCAGACCCTGATCGAGCAGAAGCCGGACGTGTTCATCGGTATCGATGCGCCCGACTTTACCCTGGAGATCGAACTCAAGCTGCGCCAGGCGGGGATCAAGACCGTTCATTACGTCAGCCCATCAGTGTGGGCATGGCGGCAGAAGCGTGTGTTGAAAATCCGTCAGGGCTGTGACCTGATGCTGACACTGTTGCCGTTCGAGGCCCGCTTCTACGAAGAACAGGGCGTGCCGGTGCGATTCGTCGGCCACCCCCTGGCCGATACCATTGCCCTGCAGGCGGATCGGCCCGCAGCGCGCGCCGCCCTGGGGCTGGGCGAGGGCCCGGTGGTCGCCCTGATGCCCGGCAGCCGCGGGGGTGAAGTCGGGCGCCTGGGTGCGTTGTTCCTCGATGCAGCGCAACGTCTGCAGCAGCGGGTGCCGGGGGTGCGCTTCGTGCTGCCCTGTGCCAATGCCGCCCGCCGCGCCCAACTGGAGCAGATGCTCGAGGGTCGCGACTTGCCGTTGGCCCTGCTCGATGGCCGTTCGCACGAGGCGCTGGCCGCCTGTGACGCCGTCCTGATCGCATCGGGTACAGCTACCCTGGAAGCGCTGCTGTTCAAGCGGCCCATGGTGGTTGCCTACCGCCTGGCGCCGCTGACCTACTGGATACTCAAGCGGCTGGTCAAAAGCCCCTACGTGTCCTTGCCCAACCTGCTAGCGCGCCGTGCGCTGGTGCCCGAATTGCTGCAAGACGCCGCGACCAGCGAAGCGCTGGTCGATGCGCTGCTGCCCTTGCTGCGCGACGGCACCGGACAAACCGACTCGTTCGACGAGATTCACCGCACCTTGCGCCGGGATGCCTCCAACCAGGCCGCCGACGCTGTGCTGGGCCTGCTGGAGAAACGCTGACATGCAGTTCGGTCTGGATTTCAACCTGGTCGAAGACCTGGTCGCCGGCGTCGACGAAGTGGGCCGCGGCCCCCTGTGTGGTGACGTGGTGACGGCTGCCGTGATCCTGGATCCGGCACGGCCAATCCTTGGGCTTAACGATTCGAAGAAGCTGACCCAGGCGCGCCGCGAAGCCTTGTTCGATGAAATTTGTGACAAGGCCTTGAGCTTTTTCATTGCCCGCGCCGCGGTCGAGGAAATCGATCGCCTCAACATTCTGCATGCCACCATGTTGGCCATGCAGCGCGCGGTAGAAGGTTTGCACATCACGCCGAACATGGCCTTGATCGATGGCAACCGCTGCCCGCAGTTGTCGGTGCCATCGGCGTCGGTGGTGCAGGGGGACGCCAAGGTGCCCGCCATCGCGGCCGCTTCGATCCTGGCCAAGGTGACGCGTGATCGCGAGATGGGCGCCTTCGAGCTGATCTACCCCGGCTACGGCATGGGCGCGCACAAAGGCTACCCGACGCCGGTGCACCTGGAGGCGCTGGCACGGCTCGGGCCCACACCCATTCATCGTCGATCGTTTGCGCCCGTGCGTGCCGCCTGGGGTGTGCGTGAGGCTGTGACCGCCTCGCTGATCTGATACCCGCCATTGCGTACCCAAGGGGCTCAAGCCCTGCGGGGCCGGGCTGGGCGGCTTACCCTGGCACCTGCTCAGGTAGCCCTGCCGTCGCACGGCGGCAACCGGCGCCCAAAACCCCTGCCCAATTGAGCTACAATCGCGCCCTTGTCGTTTAGCACTGCTACAGGATTATTCATGTCGGTTTCCTTCGTTCACCTGCGCGTCCACTCCGAATTCTCGCTGGTCGACGGTCTGGTCCGGATCAAACCGCTGGCCAAGGCGCTGGCCGGGATGAACATGCCTGCGGTGGCGATCACTGACCAGAGCAACATGTGCTCACTGGTCAAGTTCTACAAGGCGGCCATGGGGGCGGGCATCAAGCCGATCTGTGGTGCGGACCTGTGGTTGGCCGGCGAAGATGCACAGGCGCCGCTGTCGCGCATCTGCTTCCTGGCCATGAACCCCCAGGGCTACCGTAACCTAACCGAGCTGCTCTCCCGGGGCTGGACCGAGGGCCAGCGCAATGGCCTGGTCATCATCCAGCGCGACTGGATTGCAGCGGCCAGTGAAGGTTTGATCGCGCTGTCGGCGGGCAAGGAAGGTGACATCGGCATGGCGTTGCTGGGGGGGCGCAGCGAGGAGGCGCAAGCGCTGCTGGAGGACTGGATGGCCATGTTCCCCGAGCGCTTTTATGTCGAAGTCCAGCGCACCAGTCGCCCCAGGGATGAAGAGTATGTGCATGCCGCCGTGGCCCTGGCCGATCGGCTGGGTGCGCCGCTGGTGGCCACCAACGATGTGCGTTTCATCAAGCAGACCGATTTCGACGCCCACGAGACCCGGGTGTGCATCGGTGAAGGCTGGACACTGGACGATCCGCGTCGCCCGCGCCTGTACAGCGACCAGCAATACCTCAAGTCGGCCGAAGAAATGGCCGAGCTATTCAGCGACCTGCCGGACGCCCTGGCCAACACCGTCGAAATCGCCAAGCGCTGCAATATCCAGGTGCAACTGGGCAAGTACTTCCTGCCCGACTTCCCGACGCCCAATGGCATGGGGATCGATGATTACCTGCGGCACGTGTCCCACGAAGGGCTGGAAGAACGCCTGGCGGTGCTGTGGCCGAAAGAGACCACGCCCGACTACGAGCAAAAGCGCCAGGTGTACCTGGACCGCCTCAAGTTCGAGCTGGATATCATCATCCAGATGGGCTTCCCCGGCTACTTCCTGATCGTGATGGACTTCATCAAGTGGGCCAAGAACAATGGCGTACCGGTGGGGCCTGGCCGGGGGTCGGGTGCAGGTTCGCTGGTGGCCTATGTGCTCAAGATCACCGACCTTGACCCACTGGCCTACGACCTGCTGTTCGAGCGCTTCCTGAACCCTGAACGGGTGTCCATGCCCGACTTTGACGTCGACTTCTGCATGGACGGTCGGGACCGGGTGATCGACTACGTGGCAGAGGCCTACGGGCGTAATGCCGTGAGCCAGATCATCACCTTCGGCACCATGGCGGCCAAGGCCGTGGTGCGCGACGTGGCGCGCGTGCAAGGCAAGTCCTACGGCCTGGCCGATCGTCTGTCGAAGATGATTCCGTTCGAAGTGGGCATGACCCTGGAGAAGGCCTACGAGCAGGAAGAAATCCTGCGCGATTTTCTCAAGGGTGACGAAGATGCTCGTGAAATCTGGGACATGGCCCTGAAGCTCGAAGGCGTCACGCGCGGTACCGGCAAACACGCCGGTGGCGTGGTCATCGCGCCGACCAAGCTCACCGATTTCTCGCCCATCGCCTGCGACGAAGAGGGCGGCGGCCTGATCACCCAGTTCGACAAGGACGACGTGGAGGCGGCGGGCCTTGTGAAGTTCGACTTCCTCGGCCTGCGCACCCTGACCATCATCAAGTGGGCGATGGAGATCATCAACCGTGAGCAGGCCAAGAAAGACCTGCCCGACCTGAACATCGACTTCATCCCGCTCGATGACCGCAAGACCTACGAGCTGTTGCAGAAGGCCGAAACCACGGCGGTGTTCCAGCTCGAGTCGCGCGGCATGAAAGAGCTGATCAAGAAGCTCAAGCCCGACTGCCTCGAAGACCTCATCGCCTTGGTGGCATTGTTCCGTCCCGGCCCGCTGCAGTCGGGCATGGTGGACGACTTCATCAACCGCAAGCACGGCCGTGCCGAGCTGGCCTACCCGCATCCGGACTATCAGTACGAAGGCTTGCAGCCAGTACTGGCGCCGACCTACGGCATCATCCTGTATCAGGAACAGGTAATGCAGATTGCCCAGGTGATGGCCGGGTACACCCTGGGCGGCGCCGACATGCTGCGCCGGGCGATGGGCAAGAAAAAGCCCGAGGAAATGGCCAAGCAGCGCGGCGGTTTCATCGAAGGCTGTGCCAACAATGGAATCGATGGGGATCTTGCAGGCAACATCTTCGACCTGGTAGAGAAGTTCGCAGGCTACGGCTTCAACAAATCTCACTCGGCGGCCTATGGCCTGGTGTCCTATCAGACGGCCTGGCTCAAGACCCACCACCCGGCACCGTTCATGGCGGCGGTGCTGTCGGCGGACATGCACAACACCGACAAGGTGGTGGTGCTGGTCGAGGAAGTGCGCACCATGAAGTTGCGTCTGGATGCGCCAGATGTGAACTTCTCGGACTTCAAGTTCACCGTCAACGACGATGGCCGCATCGTCTATGGCCTAGGCGCGATCAAGGGCGTAGGCGAGGGGCCTGTGGAGGCGATCGTCGAGGCCCGTGCCGAGGGCGGCCCGTTCAAGGACCTGTATGACTTCTGCGAGCGCATCGACCTTAAGCGCGTCAACAAGCGCACCCTCGATGCGCTGGTGCGCAGTGGCGCGCTGGACCGGCTCGGCCCGCACTTTCACGACGAGATCAAGGCCTACCACGCCCACATCGACATCAACCGGGCCATCCTGCTGGCCGCACTGGGCGATGCCATCAAGGCGGCCGAGCAGACGGCCCGCACGGCCGACAGCGGCCACATCGACCTGTTCGGCGGCATGTTCGACGAACCGGACGCTGACGTGTATGCCAGTTACCGCAAGGCGCGGCCACTGACACTCAAGGAACGGCTCAAGGGCGAGAAGGACACGTTGGGCCTTTACCTCACCGGCCACCCGATCGATGAATACGAGGCTGAAATCCGCCGCTTCGCGCGCCAGCGCATCATCGACCTCAAGCCGTCGCGCGAAACCCAGACCATTGCCGGCATGATCATCGCCCTGCGGGTCATGAAGAACAAAAAGGGCGACAAGATGGGGTTCGTCACCCTGGACGACAGGTCTGGGCGTATCGAGGCCTCGCTGTTTGCCGATGCCTACATCACGGCCCAATCACTGCTGCAGAACGATGCGATGGTGGTGGTCGAAGGGGAGGTCAGCAACGACGATTTCTCGGGTGGCCTGCGGCTGCGGGTCAAACAGGTGATGACCTTGGAGGATGCCCGCACCAAGCTGGCCGAGAGCCTGCGCCTGAAGGTCGCCCACGAGGCGCTCAAGGGCGATCGCCTCAAGTGGCTGGGTGAGCTGATCACCCGTCACCGCGGCGCTTGCCCGATCACGCTGGAATACACCGGCAGCGATGCCAAGGCCATGCTGCAATTTGGCGACCAGTGGGCCATCGACCCCGCAGACGGGCTGATTCAGACCCTGCGTGACCAGTTCGGACGTGAGAACGTCTTTTTGCAATACCGTTGAGCCGCTCAACATTTAATCTCGACCTGAAGGCGCCTGATCCCTTAAGGTATGGCGCCAAACGGATCAACCGGCCGGCCGCCTGGCCGTAGACCCAAGACGGATGACTATGAACCCGAACTTTCTCGACTTCGAACAGCCGATTGCCGACCTGCAAGCCAAGATCGAAGGCCTGCGCCTGGTAGGCAACGACAATTCGCTGAACATCAGCGATGAAATTGCCCGTCTGCAAGACAAGAGCAATACCCTGACCGAAAGCATCTTCGGCAACCTGACCAGCTGGCAGATCGCTCGCCTGGCACGTCACCCGCGTCGTCCCTATACCCTGGACTACCTGCAGCACATCTTCACCGAATTCGAAGAACTGCACGGCGACCGCCACTTCTCCGACGATGCCGCCATCGTTGGCGGTACGGCACGCCTGGACGGCAAGCCGGTCATGGTCATCGGGCACCAGAAGGGCCGCGAAGTGCGGGAAAAGGTTCGCCGCAACTTCGGCATGCCGCGCCCCGAGGGCTACCGCAAGGCGTGCCGCCTGATGGAAATGGCCGAGCGTTTCCGCATGCCGATCCTGACCTTCATCGACACGCCGGGTGCCTATCCAGGCATCGATGCCGAGGAACGTAACCAGAGCGAGGCCATTGCCTGGAACCTGCGCGTGATGGCGCGCCTGAAGACGCCCATCATCGCCACGGTGATCGGTGAAGGCGGGTCGGGCGGCGCACTGGCCATCGGCGTGTGCGACCAGCTGAACATGCTGCAGTACTCCACCTACTCGGTCATTTCGCCCGAAGGCTGCGCTTCGATCCTGTGGAAGACGGCCGACAAGGCTGCCGATGCCGCCGAGGCCATGGGCATCACGGCTGAGCGCCTCAAGAGCCTGGACATCGTTGACAAGGTCATCCCGGAGCCACTGGGTGGCGCTCACCGTGATCCTGCCGCCATGTCCGAAAGCATCCGCGCCGAGCTGGTGCAGCAGCTGGACATGCTCAGCGGGTTGGACCACGACGCCCTGCTGGCTCGCCGTTACGATCGCCTGATGAGCTACGGCGTCTGATCGCCCTCGGGGCCGTCTGTCGGCCCGTCGGGTGAGCCTGTATCCCAGGCTCACCCACATCCGTCACCCAGGTTGATCGAGGCCTCGATGATTGATCTCGCCCCCTGGCTATGCGCCCGTACGTGGTACGTCGCCCTCTCTGGCGGCCTCGATTCCACCGTCCTGCTGCACTGGCTCGCCGCCTACGCCCGTAGCCATCCTGCACCGCCGCTGCGCGCGATTCACATCCATCATGGCCTGCAACCCGTCGCGCAGGCGTGGCCTGCCCATTGCCAGCGTGTGTGCGATGACCTGGGCGTCGAGCTGCAGGTCATCGAGGTCGACGTCGCCCCAGGCCCGAGCCTGGAGCAGGCTGCCCGTCAGGCCCGTTACGCTGCGTTCGAGCGGGTGTTGGCGGCAGGTGACATGCTGTTCACCGGCCAGCACCGCGACGATCAGGCTGAAACGCTGCTGTTTCGTCTGCTGCGGGGCGCGGGGTTGCGTGGCCTGGCGGCGATGCCGAGGGAGCGGGCGCTAGGGCAGGGCAGGCTGGTCAGGCCGTTGCTTGGTTGTTCCCGGCAACAGTTGCAAGGCTATGCCCAGGCGCATGCGTTGGGCTGGGTCGAGGACCCTTCGAATGCCGACACACGGTTTGCCCGCAACTATCTGCGCAGGGAGGTCTTGCCGTCCCTTGTGCAGCGCTGGCCGCAAGCCGGGCAGAACCTGGCCCGTGCCGCCGAACACCTGGGCGAAGCCCTGAGCCTGCTGGACGAGCTGGCCGAAAACGACCTGGCGCCCGTACGCCAGGGTGCTCCTGCTGCTTGGCCTGGGCTCGACTCGCTGGATCTGGCCGGCCTGCTCGCGCTTTCACCTGCCCGCCAGCGCAATGCGTTGCAGTATTGGCTCAGCCACCGAACCCGGTTGCCCGACGCGCGCCACTGGGCCGGCTGGGCGGACCTGCGCAACGCCGCGGTCGATGCCTGCCCCGTGTGGCAACTGGCCGATGGCCAACTGGTGCGCAGCCAGGGGCGCATCTGGTGGCTGAGCGGCGACTGGTTGCAAACGCCCTGTAAGGCCATGGAGTGGGAAAACGCCGATCAGCCGTTGGCCTTGCCTGGCAACGGCAGCGTGCGACTTGTTGGCGCAGGCGCGCTGACGGGCCTGCGTATCGGCTACCGTCAGGGCGGGGAGTGGCTGGACATCCCAGGGCGCGGGCGACGTGATCTCAAGCGCTTGCTCAATGAACTGCACGTGCCGCATTTTCTGCGCCTGCGCCTGCCGCTGCTCTACCAAGGCGAGCGGCTGCTGGCGGTGGCCAACCTGCCCAGTCTGGCCCAAGGCAATTACTGTCTGCACTGGCAGTTGCCGACCAGCGCGCAAGGTTTGAGCTAGTGGGTACATTCGGGTAGACTACCCTCCCTTCTTGATACAGCTTCTGTGGGTTCCGCGAAAACACAGGAGTTGCCGATTACCAAGCAGTTTTTTGCTGGGCTGATTCTTAGAAATGACGAGCGAGCGCCCTGCCAGGGTTACCCCTGGTCTGTACACACGCGGCAGTTTTTCGAGATGCACTGTGATTGACGCAGGTGATCGGGGGCGTTTGCCCTCCTTCGCTATCTCCGGCGGCGCTGGCCGCTTTAACGCAGACTTCTAGGGTTTTTCATGACGCGCTACATATTCGTCACGGGCGGTGTTGTTTCTTCATTGGGGAAAGGCATTGCCTCGGCTTCCCTGGCGGCCATCCTGGAGGCGCGGGGCCTGAAGGTCACCATGCTCAAGCTGGATCCGTACATCAACGTCGACCCAGGCACCATGAGCCCGTTCCAGCACGGTGAAGTATTCGTCACCCAGGACGGCGCCGAGACCGACCTGGACCTGGGCCACTATGAGCGGTTCATCCGCACCACCATGACCCAGAACAATAACTTCACCACCGGCCGCGTCTACGAGCACGTGCTGCGCAAGGAACGCCGTGGTGACTACCTGGGCGCGACCATCCAGGTCATCCCGCACATCACCGATGAAATCAAGCGCCGCATCATCAAGGGTGCAGGCGATGCCGACGTGGCCTTGGTCGAGATCGGCGGCACCGTGGGCGACATCGAGTCCCAGCCGTTCCTCGAAGCCATTCGCCAGCTGCGCGTGGAAGTAGGCTCCAAGCGCGCGATGCTGATGCACCTGACGCTGGTGCCTTACATCGCCACTGCCGGTGAAACCAAGACCAAGCCGACCCAGCACTCGGTCAAGGAGCTGCGCTCCATCGGCCTGCAGCCTGACGTGCTGATCTGCCGCTCCGATCATCCTGTCGATGCATCCTCGCGCCGCAAGATCGCCTTGTTCACCAACGTTGAAGAGCGTGCGGTGATTTCGCTGGAAGACGTCGACACCATCTACAAGATTCCAGGTGTCTTGCATGCCCAGGGCCTGGACGACTTCGTCGTCGAGCGTTTCGGCCTGCAGTGCACGGGTGCCGACCTGTCCGAATGGGACAAGGTGGTCGACGCCAAGCTCAACCCGGAGCATGAAGTCACCATCGCCATGGTCGGCAAGTACATGGAGCTGCTCGATGCGTACAAGTCGCTGATCGAAGCGATGAGCCACGCGGGCATCACCAACCGCACCAAGGTCAACCTGCGCTACATCGATTCCGAAGACATCGAGAACCAGGGCACCAGCCTGCTCGAAGGCGCCGATGCCATCCTGGTCCCCGGTGGTTTCGGTCTGCGCGGTGTCGAAGGCAAGATCACGGCGGTGCAATACGCCCGTGAGAACAAGGTGCCGTACCTGGGTATCTGCCTGGGCATGCAAGTGGCCGTCATCGAGTTCGCCCGTAACGTGATGGGCTGGCGCGACGCCAACTCCACCGAGTTCGATCGCGATAGTGGTCATCCGGTCGTCGGTCTGATCACCGAGTGGGCAGACGCCACCGGTGCGGTCGAAACCCGCAGCGAGGCGTCCGACCTGGGCGGCACCATGCGCCTAGGTGCTCAGGACTGCCAGCTGGCTGCAGGTTCCAACGTGCATGCGTGCTATGGCAAGGACATCATCACCGAGCGCCACCGTCACCGCTACGAAGTGAACAACAACCTGCTGCCGCAACTGGTGGACGCGGGCCTGGTGGTTTCCGGTCGTTCCGAAGACGGCGCCCTGGTCGAGGTGGTGGAGTCCAAGGACCACCCCTGGTTTGTCGCCTGCCAGTTCCACCCGGAGTTCACCTCCACCCCACGCGATGGCCACCCGCTGTTCAGTGGCTTCGTCAAGGCGGCGCTCGCCCAGAAGAACAAGGCCTGATCCATGCCCCAGAAGATCATCCGCGTCGGTCACATCGATATCGCCAACGACAAGCCATTCGTCCTGTTCGGTGGCATGAACGTGCTGGAATCCCGCGACCTGGCCATGAAGGTGTGCGAAGAGTACGTGCGGGTTACCGAAAAGCTCGGTATCCCCTATGTGTTCAAGGCCAGCTTCGACAAGGCCAACCGGTCCTCGGTCACCTCCTACCGCGGCCCTGGTATGGAAGAAGGCCTGAAGATCTTCGAGGAGATCAAGCGTACCTTCAACGTGCCGGTGATCACCGATGTGCACGAGCCTTACCAGGCCGAGCCGGTAGCCAAGGTCTGCGACATCATCCAGTTGCCGGCTTTCCTGTCGCGCCAGACCGACCTGGTCGTGGCGATGGCCAGGACCGGCGCGGTGATCAATATCAAGAAGGCCCAGTTCCTCGCACCCCAGGAGATGAAACACATCCTGACCAAGTGCGAAGAAGCCGGTAATGACCAATTGATCCTGTGCGAGCGTGGTTCGAGCTTCGGTTACAACAACCTGGTCGTGGACATGCTCGGCTTCGGTGTCATGAAGCAGTTCGAATACCCGGTGTTCTTCGACGTGACCCATGCCCTGCAGATGCCGGGTGGTCGTGCCGACTCCGCTGGCGGGCGCCGCGCTCAGGTGACCGACCTGGCCAAGGCTGGCATGAGCCAGGGGCTGGCAGGGCTGTTCCTCGAAGCTCACCCCGATCCGGACAACGCCAAGTGCGACGGCCCGTGTGCCCTGCGCCTGGACAAGCTGGAGCCATTCCTGGCTCAGCTCAAGCAACTGGATGACCTGGTGAAAAGTTTTCCGACGGTAGAAACCGCGTAAAGCACTTTTCTCGGGTAAAGTACCGTCCGATTCACCCCTGACCACTCGGTCAGGGGCTCCCTTCGCCGGGCCTGCCACAGCATCCTCGTCCGGTGAACGGCAAGAATTTTCTAAGCTGCGTTGTTTTCGTCAATTCTGGAGTGCTTACAACAATGGCAAAAATCGTCGACATCAAAGGTCGTGAAGTTCTCGATTCGCGTGGCAACCCCACCGTGGAAGCCGATGTACTGCTCGACAACGGCATCATCGGCAGCGCGTGCGCGCCGTCCGGTGCTTCCACCGGCTCGCGCGAAGCGCTGGAGCTGCGTGATGGCGACAAGAGCCGTTACCTGGGCAAGGGTGTGCTGAAGGCTGTCGCCAACATCAATGGCCCGATCCGCGACCTGCTGCTGGGCAAGGACCCTTCCGACCAGAAGGCCCTGGACCACGCCATGATCGAGCTGGACGGTACCGAGAACAAGGCCAAGCTGGGCGCCAACGCGATCCTGGCCGTGTCCCTGGCGGCTGCCAAAGCGGCTGCCCAGGATCAGGACCTGCCCCTGTACGCCCACATTGCCAACCTCAACGGCACTCCAGGCCAGTACTCGATGCCGGTACCAATGATGAACATCATCAACGGTGGCGAGCATGCCGACAACAACGTCGATATTCAGGAGTTCATGGTCCAGCCAGTGGGCGCCAAGACCTTCTCCGACGGCCTGCGCATGGGGACCGAGATCTTCCATCACCTCAAGGCCGTGCTCAAGGCCCGTGGCCTGAACACTGCCGTCGGTGACGAAGGTGGCTTCGCCCCTAACCTGGCCTCCAACGAAGATGCCCTCGGCGCCATCGCAGAAGCCGTCGAGAAAGCCGGCTACAAGCTGGGCACCGACGTGACCCTAGCCCTGGACTGCGCCGCCTCCGAGTTCTATGAAGACGGCAAGTACAACCTGTCCGGCGAAGGCAAGTCGTTCGACGCCGAAGGCTTTGCCGACTACCTCAAGGGCCTGACCGAGCGCTTCCCGATCATTTCGATCGAAGATGGCCTGGACGAGTCCGACTGGGCTGGCTGGAAGATCCTCACCGACAAGATCGGCGAGAAGGTGCAGCTGGTCGGTGACGACCTGTTCGTGACCAACACCAAGATCCTCAAGGAAGGCATCGAGAAGGGCATCGGTAACTCGATCCTGATCAAGTTCAACCAGATCGGTTCGCTGACCGAGACCCTGGAAGCCATCCAGATGGCCAAGGCCGCCGGTTACACGGCCGTGATCTCCCACCGCTCGGGTGAAACCGAAGACTCCACCATCGCCGACCTGGCCGTGGGTACTGCGGCCGGTCAGATCAAGACGGGTTCGCTGTGCCGTTCTGACCGCGTGTCGAAGTACAACCAATTGCTGCGCATCGAAGAGCAACTGGGTGCCAAGGCGGTTTACCGTGGCCGTACCGAGTTTCGCGGCTAAGCAAGAGATGGTAAAAAGACAGCAGCCGGAGCTGTAGGAACGTTCGTACCGTAACTTCCTACGTTCCATCGGGTTTCTGTCTGAGAAGCCTGGCCTCGGCCAGGCTTCGTGCTATCTGAGACCCTGAACCAACAGGGTCTTTCAACCTGGATATCTTGATGCGCAGTCCTTATTGGTTGTTCCTGGTCCTGCTTCTGCTGCTGGGCGGCCTGCAATACCGTTTGTGGGTAGGCAATGGCAGCCTAGCGCAGGTGGCCGAGCTCAAGCAGCAGATTGACGAGCAGCATGCCGAGAACGAGCGGCTGCTGGAGCGTAACCGTGTGCTCGACGCCGAAGTGCTGGAGTTGAAAAAAGGCATGGAAACTGTCGAGGAGCGTGCCCGCCACGAGCTCGGCATGGTCAAGGAAGGCGAAACCCTCTTTCAGTTGCCCCAGAAATGAGTGAACGCTTGCCGGCCTTCTGGGCCGTGATCCCTGCAGCGGGTGTGGGCGCCCGCATGGCTGCCGATCGTCCCAAGCAATACCTGGAGCTGGCAGGGCAGACCATCATCGAGCACAGCCTGGCGTGTTTTCTCGACCACCCTTCCCTCAAGGGGGTCGTGGTCAGCATCGCTGAACACGACCCGTACTGGCCCGGCCTTCGGTGCGCCAGCGACCCGCGCATCCGCCGGGCTGCCGGAGGGCGCGAGCGTGCTGATTCGGTGCTCAATGCCTTGCTGCTGTTGCATGCCCAGGGCGCGGAAGATGATGACTGGGTGTTGGTGCACGACGCGGCGCGGCCCAACCTGGCACGCAGTGACCTGGACAAGCTGCTGGCTGAATTGGCAGATGATCCGGTGGGCGGCCTGTTGGCCGTACCAGCCCGTGACACGCTCAAAAGGGCCGACGGCCACGGGCGCGTCAGCGCCACGGTTGACCGCAGCACCATTTGGCAGGCCTATACACCGCAGATGTTCCGTTTGGGGGCGCTGCATCGGGCACTGGCCGAGTGCCTAGTGTCGGATGTGGTGGTGACCGATGAGGCTTCGGCCATTGAATGGTCCGGTCAATCGCCACGGCTGATCGAGGGCCGCAGTGACAACCTCAAGGTTACGCGCCCTGAAGACCTGGAGTGGCTGCGCCAGCGCTGGAGTGGGAGACGTTGACCTGGGCCGTTCACCTCGCCAGTGATTGAATCAGGCTGCCAGCGCCCGCCATTGTGGCTGAGCGCCGGTCATGCCCGATACTCCGGCAGACCTGCCAGGCCCTCTTTCAGGTAGTCCACCAGGCGCCGCACTTTGGGCGACAGGTGCCGCTGCTGCGGGTACAAGGCCCACACCGCCGTATTGGGAGGTTGGTGGGCTTGCAGCAGCGGGACCAAAGCACCGCTGTGCAGGTGTTCGAGCACGTAGTAATCCGGCAATTGGCACAAGCCGATGCCCTGAAGCGCCGCGTCCAGCACCGCCTGGCCGCTGTTGCACCGCCAGTTGCCCTGAACGCGCTGGCTGATTTCACGCCCCTCCATTTGCAACGCCCACACATCCGAACTGCCTATCAGGCAGTTGTGCCTGGCCAGTTCCGACAGGCTGTGCGGCCTGCCGTAGCGCGCCAGATAGCCTGGCGAGGCGCACACGTACATGCGCCGGGGTGCCAGGCGCGTCGCGATCAGGCGCGAGTCGGCCAGGCGACCGAGGCGGATGGCCAGGTCCATGCCTTCGTGCAGCAGGTCCAGGGTCTGGTTGCTCAGTTCGACGTCCACCCTCAACTGCGGGTACAACGCCATGAAACGGGTGACCAAGGGCACGATGAAGCGCTCGCCGTAGGCCACGGCGCATGTCATGCGCAGCAGCCCCTTGGGCTCGCTGGCCAGATCGCCCATCGCCCGCAGCGCTTCCTCGCGCCCATCCTGCAGCCGCTGGCAGTGCTGCAGGAACGTCTGACCGGCCTCGCTGAGCGTGACTTTTCGTGTGCTGCGATACAGTAAGCGCGTCTGTACGCGTTCTTCCAAGCGCGCTATCTGCCGGCTTACATGGGAAGAGGACACGCCCAGCCGTTCCGCTGCCGCCGTGAACTGCCCCAATTCGGCCACGGCAACGAATTCATCGATGCCCTCCCAGCGGTTATTCATGATTATCCCTGCACGGCAATAATGTTTTGTCTTTCACCGGATTATTCAACAATTGCGGGTGAAATACACTGTCTGCCGATTTCATTCCTATCTGGAGACCCTGCGATGATCAAGTCCCGCGCTGCCGTAGCTTTCGAAGCCAAGAAGCCCTTGGAAATTGTCGAAGTCGATGTGGCCATGCCCAAGGCGGGCGAGGTGTTGCTGCGCGTGGTCGCCAGCGGCGTGTGCCACACCGATGCCTATACCTTGTCCGGTGCTGACCCGGAAGGCATCTTCCCATCGATCCTCGGCCACGAAGGCGGCGCCATCGTCGAAGCCGTGGGCGAGGGCGTGACCTCAGTGGCGGTGGGTGACCATGTGATTCCGCTGTATACCCCTGAGTGTGGCAAGTGCAAATTCTGCCTGTCCGGCAAGACCAACCTGTGCCAGGCCATCCGCGCCACCCAGGGCAAGGGCCTGATGCCCGACGGCACCACGCGTTTCTCCTACAAGGGTCAGCAGTTGTTCCACTACATGGGCACCTCGACCTTCTCCGAATACACCGTGTTGCCGGAAATTTCGGTGGCCAAGATCCAGAAAGAGGCGCCGCTGGAGAAGGTCTGCCTGCTGGGCTGCGGCGTGACCACGGGTATTGGCGCAGTGCTGAACACCGCCAAGGTACAACCGGGTGATACCGTCGCCGTCTTCGGGCTGGGCGGCATTGGCCTCTCGGCCATCATCGGTGCGGTCAAGGCCAAGGCCTCGCGCATCATCGCCATCGACATCAACCCGGCCAAGTTCGAAATCGCTCGCCAACTGGGCGCTACCGATTGCATCAACCCCAAGGAGTACGATCGCCCGATCCAGGAAGTGATCGTCGACCTGACCGACGGCGGCGTGGACTTCTCCTTCGAGTGCATCGGCAACGTGCAACTGATGCGTGCCGCCCTGGAGTGCTGCCACAAGGGCTGGGGCGAGTCGGTGATCATCGGTGTCGCCGGCGCCGGTCAGGAAATCGCCACCCGGCCGTTCCAATTGGTCACCGGGCGCGTCTGGCGCGGTTCGGCCTTCGGCGGCGTGCGTGGCCGCAGCGAATTGCCGAGCTACGTGGAAATGTCCGAGAAGGGCGAGATTCCGCTGGATACCTTCATTACCCACACCATGGGCCTGGAGGACATCAACAAGGCCTTCGACCTGATGCACGAAGGCAAGAGCATTCGCAGCGTCATTCACTTCTGAGGCTTGCTATGACCCTGGACAACATTTCCTGCCAGAAGAGCTTCGGCGGCTGGCACAAGCGTTACCGCCACACCTCCAAGGTGCTGGGTTGCGACATGGTCTTCGCCGTCTACCTGCCACCTCACGCCGAGCAGGGCGAGAAGCTGCCGGTGCTGTACTGGCTTAGCGGCTTGACCTGCAACGACGAGAACTTCATGCAGAAGGCCGGCGCCCAGCGCCTGGCCGCGGAGCTGGGGCTGATCATCGTTGCGCCCGACACCAGCCCTCGCGGCGAGCAGGTACCCGGCGATCCTGACGGTGCCTGGGACTTTGGTCTGGGTGCTGGCTTCTACCTCAACGCCACGCAGCAACCCTGGGCTCAGCACTACCGCATGCACGATTACGTGGTGCAGGAACTGCCGGCCCTGATCGAGGCGCATTTCCCGGCTTCGGGCGAGCGCAGCATCAGTGGGCACTCCATGGGCGGGCACGGCGCCCTGGTCTGCGCATTGCGCAACCCCGGCCGCTATCGCTCGGTGTCGGCGTTTTCGCCGATCTGCAATCCGATGGATTGCCCTTGGGGCGAAAAGGCCTTCAGCCGCTACCTGGGTGAAGAGCGCACGCGTTGGCGTGAGTGGGATGCCAGCGTGTTGCTGGCCGAAACCCCGTCGGGGCAGTGCCCCCCGTTGCTGGTGGACCAGGGCGATCGCGACGACTTCCTCGAAAAGCAGCTCAAGCCTGAGGCCCTGGAGCAAGCGGCGCGCAAAGGCGGTCATGAGCTGACCCTGCGCCTGCAGCCTGGCTACGATCACAGCTACTACTTCATCGCCAGCTTCATCGAGGAGCACCTGCGCCACCACGCGGTAGCCCTGGGACGGGTGTAGCCGTAGGGCAGCCAGCCGGCGACGTTCGCCGGCTCTGCACCTTGGCGTGGCAAATGCAGGTAGAATCACGCCCTGACTCATTCAGGGCGTTTTCTTATGCGTATTGGCCACGGCTACGATGTGCACCGGTTCTGCGACGGTGATTTCATTACCCTGGGCGGGGTGCGTATCCCCCACAAGTTCGGCCTGCTGGCCCATTCCGATGGTGACGTGCTGCTGCATGCCCTGAGCGATGCATTGCTCGGCGCCGCCGCACTGGGTGATATCGGCAAGCACTTCCCCGACACCGACCCGCAATTCAAGGGCGCCGACAGCCGCGTGCTGCTGCGTCATGTGCTGGATGTCGTTCGGGCCAAGGGCTGGCAAGTGGGTAACGTCGACGCCACCATCATTGCCCAGGCGCCGAAGATGGCACCCCACATCGAGGTCATGCGCCAGCGCATCGCCGACGATCTTGCGGTGGGCCTCGACCAAGTCAACGTCAAGGCCACGACGACCGAGAAGCTGGGCTTCGCCGGGCGTGAGGAGGGGATCGCCGTGCACGCGGTTGCCCTGTTGCTGCCGGCATGACCGAACTGGATCTGTTGGGCCCAAGGGCGTCGGGGCAAGCCCTGGGCACGGCTGTGCTCAAGGCCGTTGCCGAAGATTTTCAGGTCGACGAAGTGCTTGATATCCCGCTGTCTGGCCAGGGCGAGCACCTGTGGCTATGGGTGGAGAAGCGTGAGCTCAATACCGAGGAAGCGGCCCGCCGCCTGGCCAGGGCCGCCGGGGTGCCTGCGCGCGCCATCAGCTACGCCGGGCTCAAGGACCGCCAGGCCTTGACCCGCCAGTGGTTCAGCCTGCATTTGCCGGGCAAGGCCGACCCAGACCTGTCGCGGGCCGAGGATGCCAATCTGCGCGTGCTCAAGCAGATGCGCCACCAGCGTAAATTGCAGCGCGGCGCGCATTCGTCCAACGGCTTCACGCTGCGCCTGACCCAACTGGCAGCCGATCATCAGGCTGTCGATGCGCGCCTGGCCCAGCTCAAGGCGAACGGTGTGCCCAATTACTTCGGTACCCAGCGCTTCGGGCATGCCGGCGGCAACGTGCATGACGCCCTGGGTTGGGCCGAGCGCCAGGCCTTGCCTGAGCAACGTAACGTTCGCTCGCGCCTGCTTTCAGCCGGTCGCAGCTACCTGTTCAACCAGGTGCTGGCCGCACGGGTAAACGATGGCAGCTGGGCCCGTGCGCAAGTGGGCGATCTGCTGGCGTTCACCAACAGCCGCAGTTTTTTCCCTGCTGCTGAGGCCGAATGCGCTGATCCTCGCCTGGCTGTTCTCGACCTGCACCCTACAGGCCCTCTGTGGGGCGAGGGTGATTCGCCAGCCGGCGGTCGAACCGGGGCGTTGGAGAATTCGGTCGGTGCCGCCCAGCCCGCGCTGTGCCAGTGGTTGGCAAAGGCGGGCATGGATCACGAACGGCGTATTCTGCGGCTCCCTATTACTGGCCTTACGTGGCATTATCCCGAGCCTGATATCCTGCAACTGGAATTCGTCCTTCCGGCCGGATGCTTCGCCACCGTCGTGGTGCGCGAGGTGGTGGATCTGGTGTCGGCAGGGCAGACGGACAGCCCATGCGTATTCTGATTTCGAACGACGACGGTGTGACCGCACCAGGCATCGCCGCGCTGCACGCTGCGCTTGCCGATTACGCGCAGTGCACGGTCATTGCACCTGACCAAGACAAGAGCGGCGCCGGCAGCTCGCTGACGTTGGATCGGCCGCTGCACCCGCAGACACTGGCCAACGGCTTCATCAGCCTCAATGGTACGCCGACCGACTGCGTGCACCTGGGGCTGAACGGTCTGTTGCCGTACACCCCGGACATGGTCGTGTCGGGCATCAACCTGGGGGCCAACCTGGGCGATGACGTGCTGTACTCGGGTACGGTGGCCGCAGCGCTGGAGGGGCGCTTCCTGGGCGGTACGTCGCTCGCGTTCTCGCTGCTTTCGCGCCAACCGGACAACCTGCCGGCCGCGGCTCATATCGCCCGTCGTCTGGTCGAGGCACAGTCGCGCCTGGCGCTGCCGCCGCGTACCGTCCTCAATGTCAACATACCCAACCTGCCGCTCGAGCGCATTCGTGGCATCCAGCTGACGCGACTGGGTCATCGGGCGCGGGCTGCGGCACCCACCAAGGTGGTCAACCCGCGTGGCAAGGAAGGCTACTGGATCGCAGTTGCCGGTGATGCCGAGGACGGCGGTCCGGGTACTGACTTCCATGCGGTGATGCAAGGCTATGTTTCCATCACCCCGTTGCAGCTTGACCGAACCTTCAACGACGCCTTCGAGCAGCTCGATGGCTGGCTGGAGGGCTTGCTTTGATGCGTGAGGACGATATGTTGCGTCGGGGCATCGGCATGACGTCCCAACGCACCCGCGAGCGCCTGATCCAGCGGCTGTGCGAGGAGGGCGTGTCCAGCCCCCAGGTGCTCGATGTGATTCGCCGCACGCCACGCCACCTGTTCGTGGACGAGGCACTGGCCCATCGGGCCTATGAAGATACCGCGCTGCCCATCGGCCACAACCAGACCATTTCGCAACCGTTCATGGTGGCGCACATGAGCGAATTGCTGCTGGAGGCGGGCCCGCTGGATAAGGTGCTGGAGATTGGCACAGGCTCGGGCTACCAGACCGCCGTGCTGGCGCAATTGGTCGAGCGGGTATTCTCGGTCGAGCGCATCAAGGTTCTGCAGGACCGGGCCAAGGAACGCCTGGTGGAGCTGAACCTGCGCAACGTGGTGTTTCGTTGGGGCGATGGTTGTGAAGGGTGGCCGGCACTGGCCCCCTACAATGGCATCATCGTCACCGCCGTTGCGCCGGAAGTGCCCCAGGCGCTGCTCGATCAACTGGCGCCGGGTGGGCGGATGGTGATTCCAGTGGGATCACCCGGTGAGGTGCAGCAGTTGATGCTCATCGTACGAGAAGAGCATGGGTTCTCACGCCGCGTACTCGGAGCGGTACGCTTCGTGCCCCTGCTCAATGGGCCGGTGGCCTGATTCATCGGGGCATCGACGGGCTATTTTTGCACCTGCGTCGAATTCTTGCAGGATCGACCTGTCTATCTGGCGGTGCACACACGTTGCGCGAGTGTGTTGCAGCCGCCTGCCAAGACCGGCGAGCTTCGTTATAATTGCAACAATATTGCATTCTTGTCTTGAAACGTTTTCGGCACCATGAGGGGAGCGCGGGTGGGTCACACAGTCTTTCGGCAGCGCAAGGACAGCTCGGGTCTCAGGCTCCTGGTGCTGGTACTGGCCATGGGCACACTGCTGGTGGGGTGTTCGAGCTCTGGCAGCAACAGTGCGCGTGTCGTCGACCGCAACAGCAGCGCGCCCAAACGGCCGACCGTGACCTCCGGTCAGTATGTGGTCAAGCCAGGCGACACGCTCTTCTCCATCGCGTTTCGCTACGGTTGGGACTACAAGGAGCTCGCGGCACGCAACGGTATCGCCCCGCCGTATACCATTCGCCCTGGCCAGCCGATTCGCTTCAGCAGCGGGGCCTCGAGCAGCACCACCGTGGTGGCCAGCCCGTCCTCGTCCAGCCGGACCACGGTCACCCGCCGTCCTGTAGGTGCCACGGCATCTACTCCTGCCACGACCACCAAGACCGTTACCACATCCAGCTCGGCGAGCACGCCAGTGGTCGCTACCGTGCCTGCGGCCGAGCGTGCGGCCGGTGGCTGGACCTGGCCAGCTAACGGGGTTTTGATCGGCAAATTTGCTTCAAACGGTAGTTTGAATAAAGGCATTGATATCGCCGGTGATTTGGGACAGCCTGTTTTTGCTGCGGCCAGTGGATCAGTGGTGTACGCCGGGAGTGGTTTGAGGGGCTACGGCGAGCTGATCATCATCAAGCACAGCGATACCTATGTCAGTGCCTACGGCCACAACCGCAGGCTCTTGGTACGGGAGGGGCAGCAGGTCAAGGCAGGGCAGTCGATTGCTGAAATGGGGTCTACAGGCACAGATCGGGTGAAGTTGCATTTCGAAATTCGCCGCCAGGGCAAACCCGTCGACCCTCTCCAGTTCCTGCCACGCCGTTGATTGTTGTTTCCAGTCTGTTCCGCTGACATGGAGGGGACAGGCTCAAGCGCTGCCAGGGAGACAGGCGCCGCTCGAGTCTGAGTTCGAACTCAGCAAAGGACTATAACAATGGCTCTCAGCAAAGAAGCGCCGGAGTTTGACATCGACGATGACGTCCTCCTCATGGAGACGGGCATCGTTTTGGAAACGGATGTGGTGTCAGACGAACCTGCTGTACCTTCGGTTCGGACCAGGGCCAAATCAGGCTCTTCGCTTAAACAACACAAATATATCGATTACAGCCGGGCGCTTGATGCGACTCAGTTGTACCTCAACGAAATCGGCTTTTCGCCCTTGCTTTCGCCGGAAGAAGAAGTGCACTTTGCGCGCTTGTCGCAAAAGGGCGACCCCGCTGGCCGCAAGCGCATGATCGAAAGCAACCTGCGCCTGGTGGTGAAAATCGCGCGCCGCTACGTGAACCGAGGGTTGTCGTTGCTCGATCTGATCGAGGAAGGCAACCTGGGGCTGATTCGCGCGGTGGAGAAGTTCGATCCTGAGCGGGGCTTTCGTTTCTCGACCTACGCCACCTGGTGGATTCGGCAGACCATCGAGCGGGCGATCATGAACCAGACCCGCACCATTCGCCTGCCCATCCATGTGGTCAAGGAACTCAACGTTTACTTGCGCGCGGCGCGCGAGCTGACCCAGAAGCTGGACCACGAGCCTTCGCCGGAAGAGATCGCCGCCTTGCTCGAGAAGCCGGTTGCCGAGGTCAAGCGCATGCTGGGTCTCAACGAGCGGGTTTCCTCCGTGGACGTGTCCCTGGGCCCTGACTCGGACAAGACGCTGCTCGACACCCTGACGGATGATCGACCCACAGACCCGTTCGAGCTGCTGCAGGACGATGACCTGTCGCAGAGCATCGATCAGTGGTTGGGTGAACTGACCGACAAGCAACGTGAAGTGGTGGTGCGCCGGTTCGGCTTGCGTGGGCACGAAAGCAGTACGTTGGAGGACGTCGGTCTGGAGATAGGCCTGACCCGCGAGCGGGTGCGGCAGATACAGGTCGAGGGGCTCAAGCGGCTGCGTGAGATTCTGGAAAAGAACGGCCTATCCAGCGAGTCGCTTTTTCGTTAGTCCCGGGTTTTGCGCTGCGTTCAGAAACGCCCCAATAAAAAGGGGCGTTTTTGCGTCTGGGGTTTGAAGAATCATGCTATCAACGAGCTTTGCGTGGTCAGAGGCGTTCGTACCGGTC
>NZ_JBJJMO010000036.1:0-45384 GCF_046231935.1 Pseudomonas sp. KCJK9111
TCTAGCACTTATCGACCCGCTGAGTACCGCCCTGGATCAATACTAAAGCGCGTTTGCGGTGGTGGGGTCGCGCGTGGCGCTGTGCCTGCAAGCATAGACCAGGGTGCTCTGATTGCTCCTCGTCGTGGCTGCACGCGCTGGAAGGGCAGCGCTCGCGCTAGGCGACATCGCATACGCAGAGCGGGCTCAGCGCCAGGTGCGGTTAGGCGCGGGGTCACTGGAATGTCGGATTTAACCCCTTCCCTGTAGGGCATTTCCCAAACATACTCTTGCCGCCTGTTTTCCGTTGCGGCTGCTCAAGTGGCGCTCTAGTCTCGGCCTGTCGTTGCTCATCAACGACACAGCTTTGACAGGCTGTGACGGTAAATAGTGCGCGGCTTTCCTATATGGTGGCTGTGCGTGCGGGCACGCTTGCGTGCGCCGGAACTTAGCTATTTCCGCCGGTCTGTCAACCCACGTACAGCTGCCGCCCTTCTGTTTGACAGCAGGTGGGTGGCCAGCCATAGAAGGTAAATAGCTATGTTGAAGATAGTCCCCGATCCACCTCGCATCTCTCATTCCCTCGAAGACACCCTGATCCAGGCCACCGACCACGCACTCTGCGCAGCGACCGTGGTGCATCAGGCCTTGCTCCAACAGCCCAAGTCACCTGCATCGATCCTCATGATGACCTCGATGCATGAACTCGAAGCGCTTCGGGCTTTGCTTGAGTCGGCTTTGATTCAGGTGCAGATGCCAGCCGGTGCCAAGCCTTTGCACTGAGGCTGATCGATGTGTAGCGACAGCCGGCCTTTGGCGGGTAAATCCACGCCTACGCAATCACCGCAGCCTGCAATGTTCCACATTGACGGCGGGAGCGGATCTGCCCGCACCAGGAGCCGGCCATGCAGTCGGAAATTTTCAGGGGATTCAACCATGACCATAGAAGACACCCAGTTCACCGTCGGTCAAACAACTTTTTGCCAAGGTGAAAACGGCACGCACGCATTGTTTCGCATCGAGCCCGGCATACCGTGCCGGGATGCTCGCGAGCAGTCGTCAGAGTTGATGGGTTACGTTCGCGAACTGACCATCATTGGCCTGACGGAGGACAGGCCAATGATGATCTGGGCGGCCCACTACCTCAGCGCCATGGCCAAGGCATTGATGGATGACGCCGAGCTGGGCATGGCGCACTGACGTACTGTGCGGTCACATGTCTAGATGCAGTTTTGCATGGCGAGAGCTCAGCTGGCAGCTGAGTAGTCATTGCTTGATGCCTGCATGCCGTTGCAGGTGCAGTGTATGCCTGCTTGTGTCAGGTGCATGAGACAAGCCCCAAGCTTGGGAAGCTCGGGGCTTTGTTCGATTGCAACCCGCTATCAGTGGAACTGCTCTTCCTCAGTCGAACCGGTGAGCGCAGTCACCGACGAAGCCCCACCCTGGATCACGGTGGTCATGTCATCGAAGTAGCCCGTACCCACTTCCTGCTGATGCGCCACGAAGGTGTAACCCTTGCTGGCGTCGGCGAACTCCTGTTCCTGCAACTTCACGTAGGCGGTCATGTCGTTGCGGGCGTAGTCGTGCGCCAGGTTGAACATGCCATGCCACATGTTGTGGATGCCGGCCAGGGTGATGAACTGGTGCTTGTAGCCCATGGCCGAAAGCTCACGCTGGAACTTGGCGATGGTGGCATCGTCCAGGTTCTTCTTCCAGTTGAACGAAGGCGAGCAGTTGTACGACAAGATCTGGTCCGGGTACTCCTTCTTGATCGCTTCGGCAAAGCGGCGGGCTTCGTCCAGGTCCGGCTTGGCGGTTTCGCACCAGATCAGGTCGGCGTACGGGGCGTAGGCCAGGCCGCGGGCGATGGCCTGGTCTAGCCCTGCGCGCACTTTGTAGAAGCCTTCGCGGGTGCGCTCGCCGATCACGAACGGCTGATCGTAGGGGTCGCAGTCACTGGTCAGCAGGTCGGCAGCGTTAGCGTCGGTACGGGCAAGGATGATGGTTGGCACGCCCGAAACGTCGGCTGCCAGGCGCGCGGCGACCAGCTTTTGCACGGCTTCCTGGGTCGGCACCAGCACCTTGCCGCCCATGTGGCCGCATTTTTTCACCGAGGCCAGCTGGTCTTCGAAGTGCACGCCCGCAGCGCCCGCTTCGATCATGTTCTTCATCAGCTCGTAGGCGTTGAGTACGCCGCCAAAACCGGCTTCGGCATCCGCTACGATGGGCGCGAAGTAGTCGATGTAGCCTTCATCGCCTGGGTTCTTGCCAGCCTTCCACTGGATCTGGTCGGCGCGGCGGAAGGCGTTGTTGATGCGCTTGACCACCGTCGGCACGGAGTCGACCGGGTACAGCGACTGGTCGGGGTACATGGACTCGGCGGAGTTGTTGTCGGCAGCTACCTGCCAGCCCGACAGGTAGATGGCCTGGATGCCTGCCTTGACCTGCTGCACGGCCTGGCCGCCGGTGAGGGCGCCCATGCAGTTGACGAAATCTTTTTCCGGGCGGAACGATGGATGTGCACCTTGGGTAACCAGCTTCCACAGCTTTTCTGCACCCAGGCGGGCCAGGGTGTGCTCCGGCTGCAGGGAGCCACGCAGGCGAACGACATCGGCGGCGGTGTAGGTACGGGTCACGCCTTTCCAGCGCGGGTTTTCGGCCCAGTCTTTCTCAAGGGCTGCAATTTGCTGTTCGCGTGTCAGTGCCATGGAAGTAAACCTCGTCGCATCGATCTTGGGTTAATTGTGCGGATGCTCGGGGCAGATCAGGGCGCTGGCGGCAGTCCTGTTCAAGCGGGTGCGGCGACATCGGGCAAGGATGAGGGGCAAGGCGGGCAGTCAGGTCCATCGGTGCCCCGGCAGGTCGGCTCGTGGATGCCTCGCTGCGGTGCTACGCGAATGCTGTGACGGCGGTGACGCACTTGAATCCCTCGCAACCACTTGCTCGTTGCAGTCGCCACCTCGTCGAACCGCCTTGTGGGCTGTACGGACACAGGGCGCCTCCAAGGTGACAGAGGGCGCCCCGAAGGCCCTTGCCAGGGCCCCTGATTAGCGGGAGCGAGGCCATCATGCCCTCGTGAAAAAGTGCCTGTCAAACGTTTTGTAGTGCCTTTTTAGGTCTACTACATCTTTGGTCTAATACGACTCATCAGTCAGTTCAGAGGCCTTTGGTCGAGGCCGCAGACTGTCTGACATCAGTCCAAAACATCGACTTTCACTCGCACTGTCATGTTTTTTTCCCGCTCGGTGCTGTAGATATGGCTTCCGCGGCTGAAACCGGCCTGACTCTGCTGGTTGTACCCGGCCACATCGATCCACTCGCCAACCTTGCCGGTCAGGGTTGTGTCGGTGCTTTGAACATCCACTACATCTGCACGTTCGCGGCTGATACGATCATTATTGGTGCTGATCTGTAGGCGAACGGTGTCCCCAGTAAGCATCGGTGTTACGTAAAAACCTTGGGTGACATTGCGGTATTGGGTGTCGCTCTGCACGCGCCCGTATCCATCGGTGCTGGAGCTGGTGACGGGGATGCTCTGGCCGACCTGGATCAGCGCTGGTTGGCCTTCGCTGGCCTGGATCTGCTGTACGCCGCCGTCGCGGTTGGAGGTGCCATGGCGGATGATCCTGGCGTTGCCGCGGGTATCCTGAAATTGGCTGTCGCTGGTGTCGACGCTGATCAGCAAGCGCTTGGCGGCCGTGTCCAGTTGCTTGAGCAAGTTACGCAACTCGCCAATGCGTTGTGGGCTGGCATTGACGATGAGCTTGTTCTCGAAGGCACTGACGGTGCCGTCCTGGCCGATGAAGGCTTGCGCGGGCGGCAGCAACTCGGTGCTGCTGCGGTGCTGCAGCGGCACGACCTCAGTCTCGGCCTGTGCGCTCAGGCTGACCAGCAGGGCCAGCGATATGAAAAGCGGGCGTGTGGACATGAGCAGAGTCTCCGTAAAAGGTGAGTGTAATCGCTGCATCGGCAGCACCTGGACTTCCTGAGCTATTTCACAGCAATTAATTCCTAAATCGTCAGTGGTGCCATCCTAGGCCTCGGCTTTCATAAACAGGGTTCAGAACGGCAGGGCAGCGGCTGAACCTTGGCAGGTGCCGCGGGTCGCAATCACAGGTCATCCAGGGGCAACTGTCATGAGGCGCTGGTTCATCATATGGGGATGCCTATGGGGCGCCGGTTTGCAGGCAGCGCCTGATACGCTGCGCATCCAGCAACTGCAACGCTGCGGTGATGTATTGAGTACTGAGCGCCAGCAGTGGTGCCTGCGCGTGACGGGGTTGGGTGAACAGCTGCCAACATTCAAGGTTGGGGGTGTGACAGTGCCTGCTAAAGCATTGGAGCGCCAAGGCGACACGTTCACGCTGACCCTTGAACACCGGCCTGGGCCGAGTGCGCCGTTGTGGCTGGAGGTCAACGGGCAGGCCAGCAACTCCGTATGGTTGACCCGTCAGCGCAGCCATGTGGTCGCCGCAGGCCCCGATGACGTGGCCAAGAACATGGACGGCCTGACCACCTACCTGAATCTGGTCAGTGTGCTGGTAGAAGAGAAATACGACGGTCTGCAGGAGGCCAGGCGCATTGCCGACAAGTACGGCGCGCAGGTGGTAGGCGCCATAGCGCCGCTGAACGTCTACCAGTTGCGCCTGCCGGTGCACGACTTGGTGCAACGGGACGCCATGATCCTGCGCATGGGTACGGAGGTCAGTGTCGATGCAGTGATCGTCGAAGAGTCGGCTCCCGAACGGGGCGAGGAGGGGGACGACCGCGCCGAGCCGGCCATCACCCAGGCGGATGAATGGGCCGCCAACCGCTTCATGGACGCCTTGTACTACTATCAACGCCGCATTCCTGCTTCCAGAATCCCTGTCCAGCCTGTGCGTGTCGGGGTGATTGAAAGGGGTGTGGACTTCGATGCGGCTGGCTTCACGCGTTATCGCGGCGCCTGTGAGCACGGGCAGACGTGCGTGTATGCCAGGGACGGCAGCGCGTCTGCTAGCCATGGCACCCATGTGGCGGGGATCTTCGCCGCTCAGGACGAGGGTTTTCTCGCTGGGCTGGGCAAGGCAAGCCCGGGGTTCGATGTGATCATCGACCGTAATTCCGACGCCGGTATCACGGCCAATATCGCCGCATCCGTCAACCTGGTACAGGACGGTGTGCGGGTGCTGAACTGGAGTTGGGGCATTCACCGGGTAGGTGCGCGTAACATCAAGGGGGATGAGGTCGACTCGCTGGTCCGTTCCGGGCTGGCCATGAGCGGTTATGAAGAGCTGCTGGAGGAGTTTTTCCTGTGGCTGCGGGCCAAGCATCCGGATGTCATCGTGGTGAATTCGGCGGGTAATGGGGCTTCGTGGTCGGGCACGGACGAATACCGATTGCCGTCGTCATTCGTCACCGAACAGTTGCTCGTGGTGGGCGGCCATCAGCGCAGTGAGCACGCCGTACCCGTCAGTGACCCGCGGCATGTGCGCAAGCGCCACAGCTCCAACATCGACAGTCGCGTGGATGTCAGCGCCGCCGCATGCCTGCGCCCCTCCGGCGAAGCCAAACCCCATTGCGGCACGTCCTATGCCACGCCTTTGGTGGCGGCCACCGTGGCCGCGATGCTGTCGATCAACCCGGCGCTGACCCCGACGCAGGTGCGTATGCTGCTACGTCGCAGTGCGCTGACCCTTGGCGAGCAGCAGGATTTCGAGGCGATGGATGCCGAGGACTTGACTGCCCCCATTTTGCCGTCGGAGCGAAGCGGGCGCCTGGACGATCCCGACCTTGGGCGTTCTGCGCGCCTGGACATGCAGCGTGCCCTGGATTTAGCGGTGCAGAGCCGCGATCGGGTGCGCTGATCGGTGGCTCCTGCCTGACAAATTCCGTAACATCGCGCCTTTGTTTTCGCACTCCGTCCGTTCTGGACCGTCACCCAGGAATTCCATGAAACCCGCTCGCCTACGTGCCGACCTGCTGGCCGGCTTGACCACCTCGTTTGCCCTCGTGCCCGAATGCATCGCGTTCGCCTTGGTGGCACACCTCAACCCATTGATGGGCCTTTATGGCGCATTCGTCATTTGCACGCTGACCGCGCTGTTCGGCGGCCGGCCGGGGATGATTTCCGGTGCTGCGGGCTCGATGGCTGTCGTGATCGTCGCGCTGGTGGTGCAGCACGGCGCGCAATACCTGCTGGCCACGGTGTTGCTCGGGGGCGTGGTGATGATCCTGTTCGGCGTATTGCGCCTGGGCAAGCTGGTCAGGCTGGTGCCGTACCCGGTAATGCTCGGCTTCGTCAATGGTCTTGCGATCGTCATTGCCATGGCCCAGCTTGAGCATTTCAAGCAAGGCGAGCGCTGGCTGCACGGGGCGCCCTTGTACCTGATGGTCGGCCTGGTGGCCTTGACGATGGCGGTGGTCTACATTCTGCCCAGGCTCACCCGCGCCGTGCCTCCGGCGTTGGTTGCGATCCTGGGCGTAGGCCTGTTGGTGTACCTGTTAGACCTGCCGACCCGCACCCTGGGTGACATGGCCCACATTGCCGGTGGCCTTCCGCAGCTGGCCTGGCCGGCGGTGCCCTGGACCCTTGAAACTTTGCAGATCATTGCCCCTTATGCCGTGTTGATGGCCATGGTGGGCCTGCTCGAAACCCTGCTCACCCTCAACCTGACGGACGAGATCACCGAAAGCCGCGGCTTTCCGGACCGCGAGTGCGTGGCACTCGGGGCGGCCAACATGGTGTCGGGATTGTGCGGCGGCATGGGTGGATGCGCCATGATCGGTCAGACGGTGATCAACCTGAGTTCCGGTGGGCGAGGGCGGCTGTCAGGGGTGATGGCCGGGGTGATGATCCTGTTGTTCGTGCTGTTCCTTTCGCCATTGATCGAGCGTATCCCCTTGGCGGCCCTGGTGGGTGTCATGTTCGTGGTCGCGCAACAGACGTTCGCCTGGGCGTCGCTGCGGGTGCTGCACAAGGTGCCGGTGAACGACATGCTGGCGATCATCGCCGTCACCGTGGTGACTGTGTTCACCGACCTGGCCATGGCTGTGCTGTTCGGCATCGTGATCGCGGCGGTGAACTTTGCCTGGCAGCACGCGCGCGAACTGTACGCCGACAGCCATGAGGACGAGCACGGGCACAAGCGTTATCAGGTGCACGGCACCTTGTTCTTCGCCTCGACCGCGCCGTTTCTGAACCAGTTCGACCCGGCCAATGACCCGGCCGAGGTGACCTTGGACTGCCAGCACCTGAGCTTTGTGGACTATTCGGCCATTGCCGCGCTGAAAACCTTGCGCGAGCGCTATGCCAAAGCCGGCAAGCACCTGCGGGTGGTGCATTTGTCCGAACGTTGCAAGAAGCTGCTCAAGCGGGCCGGCGAACAGCACTGAGGCGGCTCGCCGCATGGGCCGCAGGCCAGAACTTCAGTCAGCCGGGGCCTGCAGGTGCCACTGCCCGTCTGCTTCACGGACCAGCCCGCTGGCGGGCAGCAGGGCGAGCAGGCGCGGGTGCAGCGCTGCATCCGTGAAGGTCTGTACGGTGGCCAGGTCGAGGATGCCGGACAGCGTCAGATCCACCTTGGTGTACGACAGCCAGGCCTTTTTCAGCACTTGCGCCACGTCGCTGGCGGCGGTACTGGCGAAGCGGCGATGCCATGGCCGGCCGTCGAACGAGAACGTGTGCGCCAGGGCGTAGGTCGTCTGGTCGGCGCCTTCAAGGCAACGGTGGCAACGGCAGGGCCCCTCGCCAAACGCATTGCGCAGATAGCTGTTGAAATCGACCACCGGCTTGAGGGACAGGCGTTTGTCGACGTCGAACAGGTCGGCGATCATGGGTTCTTCAGCGCTCACTCGAGATCCTCGTATGCTAGGGCGTATATCGGCCGGCACCCTAACAGATCGTTGCGAGCAGATCACCTGTGTTGGCCTGCACCGCGGCGGTTCGGCAGGCGAACGCTAGAGACAAGGGGCGGCGGCTGCCGTACTCTACGCGCCCCTATGCCCACCCACGTTTCGAGGTAGACCCGCTTGAGCAACCAGTACCCGTACATCGCCACCATCACCATCAGCGCCGAAGACCGAGGCGGCGACATCGAAGCCTCGGAAAACGCCAGCATGCGCGTGGGCCTGGAAGCGGTGACCGAGACCCTCAAGAAGGTGCATTTCGTCGGTACGCTGGCCGCCCCGGAAAAGAACGCCACGCACATCTGCGTGACACTGGAGAATGGCCTGACCTACTACGGCCCGATCGTCAACGGCCACGCCGAACTCGAAGGCGGCTGGATTGCCTTCGAGTCCGATATGCTTACCCCGCAAGAGCTGGGTCTCTAAGCCCCTTTTCAGGAGCCAAGCTCGGCAAGGCACTGCTCGAGAATATCCAAGCCTTCCTCGAGCACGTGGGCCTCGATGGTCAGCGGTGCCAGCAGGCGGATGATGTGCCGTGCCTTGCCGCTGGGCATCAGCAGCAGCCCCCTGGCGCGAGCCGCTTCCATCACCTTGGCCAGGTGCGCCGGCGCCGGGCTGCCGTCGGCTTGGACAAACTCGATTCCGCGCATGGCACCGACCCCGGTCAGGCGGCCGAGGTACGGGCTCAGGCCCGTAGCCTTCCAATGCTCGAAGCGGCGCACGATTGCCTGCTCCTGGCGTTCGCCCCAGGTAGCGACGTTCTCGTCGGTCATCTGTGCCAGGCTGGCCAGGGCCGCTGCGCAGGCGATCGGGTTGCCTGAATAAGTGCCACCCAGGCCGCCCTTGGGCAGCGCTGCCATCAGTTCCTTGCGCCCGACCACCGCACCCAGCGGCATGCCGCCGGCAATGCTTTTGGCCAACAGCAGCAGATCGGGCTCAAGCCCTAAGCGTGGGAAGGCGAAGCGCTGGCCTGTACGCCCGAAGCCCGACTGGATCTCGTCGATGATGATCAGTATGCCGTGCTCGTCGCAGAAACGGCGCAGGGCCTGGGCGAACGTTGGGTCAAGGGTAAGGAACCCGCCTTCACCTTGCACCGGCTCAAAGATGAACGCCGCCACGTCCTCCACTGCCAGCTCGACGCTGAACAGGCGGTCCATGGCCTTGAGGGCCTGTTCGCAGGTAACCCCGGTGTCGGTGCTGGGGTAGGGCAGGTGGTACACCGGCCCCGGCAGCTCGCCGACCCGCTGCTTGTAAGGGGCCACCTTGCCATTGAGGTTCAGGGTGGCCAGGGTACGGCCATGGAAACCGCCATCGAAGGCGACGATGGCGCGCTTGCCGGTCGCCGCGCGGGCCACTTTCAAGGCGTTTTCGGCCGCCTCCGCGCCGCTGTTGGTCAGCATGCCGGCCAGCGGGTAAGCGACCGGGATGAACTGGCTCAGTTGCGCCATCAGCTCAAGGTAAGGGGCATGTGGGGCTGCGTTGAAAGCGTAGTGAGTCAGGCGGCTGGCTTGATCCTGTATGGCTTGTACGACCGCTGGATTGCAATGGCCCAGGTTCAGCACGCCGATGCCGCCTACGAAATCGATGTAGCGTTTCCCTTGGTCGTCCCACACCTCGGCGTTGCGGCCATGTGTAAGGGTGATGGGATGAACGATGGCGATGGATTGGCTGATGCAGTCGTGGTTCATGAGGCGGGGACCTGTGGGCGATGTACTGCCTATCCAAGCGCCTAGGGTCAGGGGGTGCAAGCGAATTATTGGATTGGTTTCATTCCTACGGTTCTTGATGTGTTCGAGGCTGTGATCAGTGGTGCACTGGTCATGCTCTTTGAACAACATGATTCACCCTTTTGCAAGGGAGACTCATGCGCCACGCTAGGGGACGTGGTCCACATAGGAGAGCGCTTGATCATTCCCTCAAGGAATTACGTACTGATAAAACGTCGTTTGTGACACCTCTGGCAAGTCTCAATACTGACCCGGATCAAAAAATGACCGTGCGATCCAGTCAGAGGGTTCAACATGGCTTCCCCGAACAACAAGAAACAGCGTTCCTTGCAACATGGCCTGACGTCCCGTCAGGTATCGATGATTTCCATTGCCGGCATCATTGGCGCCGGGCTGTTCATTGGCTCCTCCAACGCCATCGCCACGGCAGGCCCGGCGATCCTCATTTCCTATGCCATGACCGGGCTGCTGGTGTTGCTGGTGATGCGCATGCTGGGCGAGATGGCCATCGCCAACCCCAATAGCGGTTCTTTTTCCACCTACGCCTCGCAGGCCATCGGCCCGTGGGCAGGCTTTACCATCGGCTGGCTGTACTGGTGGTTCTGGGTGCTGATCATTCCGGTCGAGGCCATCGCCGGCGCTGATATCCTGCATGCCTACTTTCCTGGGGTGCCGTCCTGGCTGTTCGCCTTCCTGATCATGCTCGTGCTGTCGGGTACCAACCTGATCAGTGTCAAGAACTTCGGCGCCTTCGAGTACTGGTTCGCGTTGATCAAGGTCGTGGCCATCGTTGCCTTCATCGTCGTGTGTACCCTGGCGGTGACTGGCTTCTGGCCCTTGGCCGACGTGTCCGGGGTCAGCCGACTCTGGGATACCGGAGGCTTCATGCCCAACGGCTTTGGCACCGTACTGGGCGGTGTACTGATCACCATCTTTTCGTTCTTCGGCGCGGAGATCGTCACCATCGCTGCCGACGAAACGGCCAACCCCAAGGACAAGATCCGTCGTGCCACCAACCTGGTGGTGTATCGCATCGCGATCTTCTACCTGGCTTCGATCTTCCTGGTGGTTTCGCTGGTGGCCTGGAATGACCCAGGGCTCAAGGCAGTCGGCTCGTTCCAACGGGTCCTTGAGGTGCTGAACGTGCCTGGCGCCAAGCTGCTGGTGGACATGGTGGTGCTGGTGGCCGTGACCAGTTGCATGAACTCGGGGCTGTATACCGCCTCGCGCATGCTGTATTCGCTGGGCGCCCGCGGGCAGGCTCTGCCCATTACCCGGCGCATTGCAGGCTCCGGCGTGCCTACGGTCGCGGTGATCCTCTCGACGTTGGCAGGGTTTGCCGGGTGTCTGGTCAACTACGTGTTCCCAGGCAAGGTATTCGGCTTTCTGCTGTCCACCACCGGTGCCATCGCGTTGCTGGTGTATCTGGTCATCGCCGTGTCCCAACTGCGCATGCGCGCACGCGCGGAGCGCGAAGGGCGCTCGCTGGAGCTGAAGATGTGGTTGTTCCCCTGGCTCACCTGGCTGGTGATCGCCACCATCGTCCTGGTGCTGGGGTACATGTTGTTCAGCGATGCCTACCGGTACGAGACATTGATGACAGCCGGGGTCACGACGTTCATCCTTGTGGTGGCGCTGGCCAGGCGCCCCGGCAAGACGAGCCTGCAAACCGCGTGACCTATCTGCTTTAATGAGGGCGTAGCGCGCCCTCATTACAACAAGCACAGGAAGCGTATGGACGATCAAACCTTGAGCCTGCAGGCAGTGGCTGCCCCGGATGGCATTTGCTATGGCTGTGGCAGCGCCCATCCGCACGGGCTCCGTGTACAAAGCCACTGGGCCGAAGACGGCATTCATCTGATCTGTCGACACACCCCCGACGCTACCTTTACCGGCTGGCCGGGGCTGGTCTATGGCGGATTGCTGGCAATGCTGGTGGACTGCCACTCCAATTGGACGGCCATGGCCTATCACTATCGAAGCGAAGGCCGGGCGCCTGGCAGCTTGCCGCGTATCGATTGCGTCACTGGCCGCCTGGGGCTTGAATACCTCAAACCGACACCCATGGGGGTTGAGCTGCTGCTCAAGGCTCGAGTCGAGGGGGAAGTGGCACGCAAAAGCCGGGTAGTCTGCGAGGTGTGGGCCGATGGGGTGCTCACCGTCAGGGCTGATTCGGTGTTCGTTCGTGTCGATACCGATGCATTGCAGCGCCAAGCCCACGCAAGGGCGTGAGTTCGTTCCGGCCAAGCCTGCCTGAGCGGGAGAACGCGTGATGCTGCAACTCATTCCTGCCACTGACAGTGATCTGACGTTCGCCCGCGACCTGACGCGCCGCCTCATGCTGCCGTATTACCATCAATACGACCTGCTCTGGGTGGAGCAGGCATTCGACCAGGCCTGGCAGTGGCGCGAGCAGTGGCTGGTGACCAATACCGACGCCGTGTTGGGTTTCTGCAGCCTCAGCCAGGATAGCCAGGCACTTTTCATCCGTGAGTTGCATTTGCTTCCCGCTTACCAGGGGCAGGGGGTTGGCAGCTGGGTGCTCGAAACGCTCGCGCAATGGGCAGCCCAACGGCGCCTGGCGCTGCTCAGGCTGATGGTGTTTCGCACCAATCCGGCGCGCAGGCTTTACCAGCGACGAGGGTTCGTCGAAATGGGCGAGGATGATTGTTTTGTGCGCATGCAGCGCAGGATCGATTGCTCAGGGCAATGATGCCTTGTCCCAGTCGTCCGGCAGCGGCATAGTGCCCTTTGTAAACGAGGCAGCGGTGCGTGTGGACGTGGCGCTGCTCGGATATACCCAGGGACAAGGAGACGCCCGGATGAATGGAATCGGCCCCCGGCTGCGGGAGGAACGTGAACGGCTGGGTATGACCCAGCGTGTTTTCGGCGATATCGGCGGGGTGGAACCCAACGCGCAGGGCAAATACGAAAGTGGGGAGCGCATGCCACGTGTCGATTACCTGGCTGCGGTAGCGGCCAAGGGGGTTGATGCGCTGTATGTTCTGAACGGGGTACGCACCCCTGTGCCCTTGCATGGGCTTAGTGCGCAGGAGTCGGACGTGCTCAACGCGCTTCGGGGCCTGGCTGAGGCCGACAAGGCGGCGATTGTTCACCTGTTGAAACGTCTGCCTGACCACAGGTATGAGCAGCCGGGGCGTATGTATTCAGACCCAGGTCGTCAGTCGTTTCTGACGAAAGCAATGCGCTAGGCCGGTCTTGAAAAATTTTGTTAAGGTGGCGGCATCCAATCGCCCTGCTGAAGAGGTGTGTGCTTGATTAGGGTCCTAGTGGTCGACGACCACGATCTGGTACGAACCGGTATTACGCGCATGCTGGCCGACATCGACGGCTTGCAGGTGGTAGGTGAAGGGGACTCCGGCGAATCGGCGCTCAAGCTTGCGCGCGAGCTCAAGCCAGACGTTGTGCTGATGGACGTCAAGATGCCTGGCATCGGTGGCCTTGAGGCCACGCGCAAGTTGCTGCGCAGCCACCCTGACATAAAGGTGGTGGCAGTGACCGTGTGTGAAGAAGACCCGTTCCCCACGCGCCTGCTGCAAGCCGGGGCGGCCGGCTACCTGACCAAGGGCGCCGGCCTCGACGAGATGGTCCAGGCCATTCGCCTGGCATTTGCCGGCCAACGCTACATCAGCCCGCAGATCGCTCAGCAGTTGGCGCTAAAATCGTTCCAGCCACAGGGCTCGCCATTCGATGCGTTGTCCGAACGTGAAATCCAGATTGCCCTGATGATCGTCGGCTGCCAGAAAGTGCAGATCATTTCCGACAAGTTGTGCCTCTCGCCCAAGACCGTCAATACCTACCGGTACCGGATCTTTGAAAAACTCTCGGTCACCAGCGACGTCGAACTGACATTGCTGGCCGTTCGCCACGGTATGGTTGACGCAAGCCTGTAAACCTCATGTCTGAAGTCTTTGATGCCAGCGCATTCCTGGCGACCTGCAGTGGTCGCCCGGGTGTGTACCGAATGTTCGACGCCGATGCGCGGCTGCTCTACGTGGGCAAGGCCAAGAACCTCAAGAAGCGCCTGGCCAGTTATTTTCGCAAGTCCGGGCTGGCGCCCAAGACCGCTGCACTGGTCAGCCGCATCGCCCAGGTGGAAACCACCATCACCGCCAACGAAACCGAGGCGCTGCTGCTGGAGCAGAACCTGATCAAGGAGTGGCGCCCGCCGTACAACATCCTGCTGCGTGACGACAAGTCCTACCCTTATGTATTCCTCTCCGACGGTCAGTTCCCACGGCTTGGCATTCATCGGGGCGCGAAGAAAGCCAAGGGGCGCTACTTCGGCCCCTACCCAAGTGCCGGGGCCATCCGCGAGAGCCTGAGCGTGCTGCAAAAGACCTTTCTGGTACGGCAATGCGAGGACAGCTACTACGCCAACCGCACCCGTCCATGCCTGCAATACCAGATCAAGCGCTGCAAGGGGCCCTGCACCGGCCTGGTCAGCGCCGAGGAATATGCCGAGGACGTGCGCCATTCGGTGATGTTCCTGGAAGGGCGCAGCCAGCAATTGGGCAACGAGCTCAATGCCGAGATGGAAAAGGCCGCCACGGACCTCAATTTCGAAAAGGCAGCCGAACTGCGCGATCAGATCGGCCTGCTGCGCCGCGTACAGGACCAGCAGTACATCGAAGGGGGCAGCGGCGAAGTCGACGTCATTGCCGCGTTCGTCAACCCCGGCGGCGCTTGCGTCCACATGATCAGCGTCCGTGGTGGGCGTGTGCTAGGGAGCAAGAACTTCTTCCCGCAGGTCGGCATCGAGGAAGACGTTTCCGAGGTGATGGCGGCATTCGTTTCCCAGTACTACGTCGGCAACCCGGAGCGTGAGTTGCCGGGGGAGCTGATCGTCAACGTGGTGCACGAGGACTTCGAGGCCATCACCGAGGCCCTCAATGCCCTGCGCGGCCGCGAGCTGACCATCAGCCATCGAGTACGTGGCACCCGTGCGCGCTGGCAGCAGTTGGCAGTGACCAACGCCGAGCAGGCGCTCAACGCACGCCTGGCTAACCGCCAGCACATGGCAGCACGCTTTGACGCACTGGCCGAAGTACTGGGCCTGGACGAAGTGCCGCAGCGCCTGGAGTGCTACGACATCAGTCATTCCAGTGGCGAGGCGACGGTCGCCAGCTGCGTGGTGTTCGGGCCGGAAGGGCCGATCAAGTCGGACTACCGGCGCTTCAATATCGAGGGCGTCACGGCCGGCGACGACTACGCCGCCATGCACCAGGCCCTGACCCGTCGTTATGGGCGTATCCGCGATGGCGAGGGCAAGCTGCCGGACGTGCTGCTGGTGGACGGAGGCAAGGGCCAGTTGAACATGGCGCGCGATGTGATGCAGGAACTGGGGTTCAGCGAGTTGACCCTGCTTGGCGTGGCCAAAGGCGTGACGCGCAAGGCTGGTTTCGAAACCCTCTACCTGAACGATGTGCACAACGAATTCACCCTCAAGGGTGATTCGCCGGCGCTGCACCTGATCCAGCAGATCCGCGACGAGGCCCACCGCTTCGCGATCACCGGCCACCGTGCCCGTCGCGGCAAGGCCCGGCGGGTGTCGAGCCTGGAGGATGTGGCAGGCGTCGGGCCCAAGCGCAGGCGGGACTTGCTGAAACATTTCGGCGGCCTGCAAGAGCTCAACCGCGCCAGTGTCGACGAGATTGCCAAGGCACCGGGTATCAGTAAAAAGCTTGCCGAGTCGATTTATGCCAGCCTGCATAGCGAGTAGAATGCCGGGTTCAACCCGCGGCCAGTCGTACCGATGAATATTCCAAACCTGCTCACCGTTCTACGCGTTCTGCTCATCCCGATTTTCATCCTGCTGTTCTACATGCCGTTCCATTGGAGCTACATGGCCGCCAGCAGCGTATTTGCCGTCGCCGCCGCCACCGACTGGCTGGATGGCTACCTGGCGCGTCGGTTGCAGCAGAGCACCCCGTTCGGTGCGTTTCTGGACCCGGTGGCCGACAAGCTCATGGTGGCCGTTGCGCTGGTGCTGCTGGTGCAGACCCACGCCAACTTCTGGCTCACCTTGCCGGCTGCGGTCATCATCGGTCGCGAGATTGTGGTGTCGGCGCTGCGCGAGTGGATGGCCGAACTGGGCGCGCGGGCGCACGTGGCCGTGTCCAACCTGGGCAAGTGGAAGACGGCTGCACAAATGCTGGCGTTGGTGATCCTGCTGGGCAACCCGCCAGCGGTAACCTTTTGGGTGGTCCTGGGTTACGGGTTGTTGTTAGTCGCGGCGGGCTTGACCCTGTGGTCGATGGTGCATTACCTGGTGGCTGCCTGGCCGCACCTGCGCGAAGGCTCTGAGCAGAAATAAAAGTTTTTTTGAATCAAGGGGTTGACGCCATTTTGGATATCGCTACAATGGCACCCATCACGACGCGGGAATAGCTCAGTTGGTAGAGCACGACCTTGCCAAGGTCGGGGTCGCGAGTTCGAGTCTCGTTTCCCGCTCCATTTATAGATCTACAGAGTTCCATGGAAGTCTGTAAGTCGTTGAAATCAGACGCTTCGGCGTCTTTTTTCGTTCCAGTCAAAGCCACTCCGATCCATGGGCATCCGGACTTTTTTAGTCCAGAAATTAGTCCATGAAATCCGGACTCCCACCGTGGCGGTTTGTTGCTGGAGAGGAGCGTCGAGCGTCACGAGCATCTAGCCCTGAATTTCATGTTCAGGAGCTCGTACATGGCGCTCTCAGATGCAACCGTTCGCCACGCCCAGGCCACTGGCAAGACTACACCCTCGGCAATAGCGATGGCCTGTGACTCAGCGTGAGCGGGCTGGCGGCAAGTCGTGGCACTTCCGCTACTCGAGGGCCGGCAAGCAAAAGCGCATCCCCGTCGGTATTTATCCCGAAGTCGGCTTGCGTCAGGCACGCTTGCTGCGCGACGAGGCGCGGCGGCTGATTGCTCAGGGCACCAACCCCTGCACGTATCGCTGGCATCAGCGTCATCCCCAAAACCTAGCAGAACAGAACATCTTCCAGGCGATGTACGCACTGTGGCTTTAGCTCCACGGTCGTGTGCTGGCCAGGATTGAGCGGCGACGGGCGAATACCGGGGCCGAGAAGGTCAGAGCCTGGTTCAGGCAGCTGTTCCGTTTTGCGTTGGTCAAGGCGCCGGGGCTGGAGCAGAACCATGCGTCGGACCTCTATGTGGAGGCCGCGCCCAAGCCGCCTGTTAACCGCAATCCATTCCTGCGATTACCTGAGCTGGCTAACTTGCAGCGAGCCATCGACGGGTTTGGGGGCGCGTTGCAAACCCGTCTGGGCCTGCGCCTTCTGGCTGCTGACGGGTATGCGCACCGGCGAGTTGCGGCTCGCCACGCCGGATCAGTTCGACTGGCAGCAGGGGCTATGGGCGATCCCGCCTGAGGTGGTGAAGCAGCTGTGGCATTGCGCAAAGAGGGGCGCCGGGCCCATGAGATTGCGCTTTACAACGTGCCTCTGTCCGAGCAGGTCAAGCATGTCGTTAGGCAGTTGCTGCGGCAGATGCGTCCGGCGCAGAAATATGTCTTTGCCGATCGCTACCACCTCAACGAGAGGATGAGTGAGAACACGCTAAATTCGGCCTTGCACCGTATGGGTATGCGGGGTTGCTGACGGGGTATGGCATACGCGGGACCTTGTCTGCGCGACATCGGCTATCCGAAAGTCTGGATGGAAATAACTTATCCGCCTGGGTCCTGTGGTTCACAGGACCCAGGCCGAGATAATCCAACGGCTGTTCATCATGATGCGCCATGACCCTAAAGTCGAAAAATCCCAGTCCTCAAACCCTTCGACTTATAGCGAAAACTTCGGTGGTCCACTTTTCTAGATTTTGCTAGAAGGTAACTTCATGAACGGAATATTCATTTTCAGTTCGGATGCACGACAGGCGACAAAGTCGTAAACCTTGTAGGAGTGACCTGCGCTGTCCAACGTATTTAAGGCGTTGGCGAGTGGTCGCGGTCCCGACTTCGGCTTAAGCACCAAAACATCGACATTGTATTTTTCCACAAGTTGACGCAGGTGCAAATCGGAGAATTTTTCAAAATGCTCGATGACATAGTTGGAGGTAAAGTGACTGCCTGGCACGACCTTGGTCACATTGCCAGTCCCTGCGGCAACTCGCTCCAACCCTACATCTCGTGCAACTGTATTCGTTCCTCGTATATACGCGATATCGGTGTTCGCAGTACCCGTGGCGGGAGCATAGTGATTGAGTTGCGCATGTGCTGGAATTTCTACTTTGCCTCCTCTCACTGAGTTCATTCCATGGAATGACATGACGACCCTGTCTGATGGGTCATAGGCTCTACGATAAAGCTGATAATCACCCAGATCGTCTACCGTGACAACATGAGGCACATGCAGTGTACGCGGTGGTGAGACATTGCTGGGAGGTGTAGCAGGACGACTCGCATTGAGCGCGTCCCTCTGTTGTTTCGATACCCGTCCAGGGATTGTTTTGACTGGCGCTTTTGATACCGTCTCAACACGGTACAAGAGTCGCTCCGTGATGTTACCGAGGCCACGGCGAGCACCTTTGGACAGTGAGCTGTACAAGCCCTCAACCCGCCTCAGCATTGAGGTACGCAACGTATTCAACGCTCTTACACCTTTGCTTGCACCTCTGAGCAGCACGCTACCTAACTTGGCCAAACCTTTTCCAGACGCATCGAACAGGCCGACCGCCAGGGATGCCCAGCCCAATTTCGACGACAACGCCGGGTTACTCTGCCGCAAGGACAGTTCCGCCGCTCCCAATCCGAATGCAAGGCCAGCGACGGCGAGTAACAAGACGCCGAGCAAACCGCCTGTAAGAATCGCGCCAATGACACCTAGCACCAGAACACCCGCTAATACTAGCCATTCCCACCACGCCGCAGGCTCATGATGAGGCGGGGCAGTTTCGTGGATCATTTCGTCCAGGGACGCAAGCGTCGAAGCCTCCTCCCGGCGACTGATCATGATGTGCCCGCTCGGATCATGCCAGTTCACCGGATCCCGACCTGCGCAGTACGCACGGTCGTTCAGCCCGCCCTCACCAAACGGGCTCAGGCTGTCGCCCTGGAAAAAAGCCTGGAATCGAGGGTCGTACACGCGATAGCCGTTACCCAAGTGGTAGGCGCCTGTTACCGGGTCGACACACTGGCCGTTGTAGCCAAGACCACTGTTGAGCGCATTGAGGCTATCCAGGGAAGCTTCACCCCACGGCGTCAAACCTATAGATTGACTTACCCAGTCGCCGCGGGCATCCATCGAGTACTCTTCTGCGCCACCATTTTGCGGATCGGGCAATCTGAAGCAGTAGTGAGCGGCGGTAGCCGCCTCGCTCATCTCTTGGCATTGCACTACCAGGCCGGCTTCCTCATCCAGCACCGTGCCCCGCACTGGTGTGTCCCTCGCATCTAACCATACGACTCCGCACAGTTGGTCGCCCTTGTATTGCATGACCCGTCGCTGTTGCTTGTTTTCATCCCATTGAGAGGCCAGACGACCAATGTGGTCATATTCATAACTGGCAAGCAGCGTGCGATCCTTGACGTTAGTCACAGACTGAAGTTGGCCAACGGGCGTATAGACGAATTGGTGGTCTGAGTCATCAGTGGTAAGGCTGCCGTTCTTGTCACTGACCAGGGTGTGCGTTGTCGACTTGCCCGCTTTGCCCCCGTTAGGGGTGTGCGTCACAATGATGCCTGTGCGCTGGGTAGGCTGCAGTGCATTGCCGTAAACGAATTTGCGTGTTTCGCTTGCGCCGTCAAGGAAGGTCGTGACGCACGTAAGCAGGTTGCCTAGCGCGTCATAAGTGTAAGCTTGGTCTTGGATGCCTTTCTGGTTCTTGTCTTGAATCTCGTAGCCTTTGGATGCCCGAACGCTCCATTGCTTGAGTTCGTTGCGATGGGTCTCATAGGCGAAGGTTTCGCTACGGGTCGCCTCGCTTTCACCGTTACGGAACCACGATTTGCTCAAGAGCTGCCCGCTTACCGACCATGTTTGCTCATAGCGGCTCTTAATCTCGCCATTGAGGTGGTAGGTACGCTGAGTTTCCCGGCCAAGGGTATCGTAAGCGAAGGACGCCAGCAGTGTTCTGCCGTTGGCCCGATCACTCACAAGCAACCGGTCGATCTCACCCTGCCCAGCATAGCGATAGCGATAGTCCAGGCCCATGCGTCGTACCCGAATGCGTCTGTTCTGTCCATCGTGCCAGACGCGGGTGGCGATGCCATTGTTGAAGCTCGCTTGACTGATGTCTCCCCGTAGCGACTGTTGAACATGCTCACGCTGGTGCATGCCACGCAGTGTGCGGGTTGTCAAAGTCTGCCCTAACAAGCGGGGCGAGAGGCTCTCGGTACTGATCTTGCTTTGTAGGTTTACTGATGCTTCGAGGCGCTCGAGATTGACGGCCTGGGTGATCTCGTTGTAGGTGAAAGTTGTGATCTTCGCCTTGACTGCACCCGCTTGATTGCCCTTTATGTACCACGACACACTGTTGCCATCGGCGCTGCTTTCATTCCACACATTCGTACCATCAGGGCGTTGATAACCATCGCTTATGAAGGTGATTTTTTGCGTTGAGCCCTCGGCGCCTACCACTCTTGATTCGATATCCGAGCCGTCGTTTCCCTCACCACGCACAGTCTGTCTACCCAATTCTTGCACGGCGCCTGATATGGCCTGAATACTGACTTTGGTAGGAACAGTGCTGAGCCCTTTGAACGCCCATGTCACGACCGTGCCGTCTGGCGCGGTCGTTTGGGTCCGGCGGCCGAGCTCATCGTAGGCGAGCGTCCACTTCCGGTTAACGTTTCCTACCGTCTCGATGACCTGATCGCACAGGCCGCGGCTGTTGATTCGTTGCTCGCAACTCAGTCCAGTAGCCTCCATTTTTTGGCTCGCCGCGCCCCAGCGCTTATGACTGACCGCAAGCGTGACACTACCATCTGCCTGGTTGGTCTGGGTGTTCTCAACGCTGTGCAGAGGGCCTCGCAGCATTGTGCCGGTGAGCGTTTCGACCCGCTGAATTTGTGTACCATCTGGCTTGGTTTGGTCATCCCACGCCTCGGCTTGCCAGAACCAGTCCCGAAGTGAAGCAGGCAGGCTCGCGCCGTCATTACGAACGCATAACCCCCCTGGGTGATAGTCATAAATGCACTGCTGTTGCGGCTCACCGTCTGCGCCGTAAACGACTTCCTCAAGGCAGACGTAATTCTGGGCTGAGTCGTCGCTACCTGCTGCGCGCTGCAGTTCTCGCCGAACGGGACGTTGCAGACCATCAAGCAAGGTGCGGCCCTTGCGACCATCTGGGCCGACCGTGACGATCCAGGTTCCGTTGCCTGTTTCTATCCATTGCTGTGTCGTTTCCGACAGGGCCTTGAGGTCTTCAGGTTCTGAGGAAAATTTCTCGGCATTCCAGGCATACGTGGTGCTCGTCAAAAAACGATCTCGGGCATCGTACGTGTAGTAAGCCATCGATGCTGGCCTACCCAATTCATCTTGATCGGTATCGACCAGCACGCGGCCGCTTCGTGCGGAGCGAATGTGTTGGGCCAGGGTGGCAGTGAGATTCAGCGCTCCAACTGTGAGGGGCGATTGGCTCTTCACCTGCAAGGTGCCGGCGCTGGTATCGATGGTGGTGGTCTCAGTCAGCTTTTGTGTCTGCCGGGCATGATTGTCCTTGAACCAGCGGGTCGAAGTCGTTTCGGTCTTAACATCTGTGTCACTCAGAGTGCTGCTGACCTGCTGCAAGGTGACGACCAGCCCTTGGCGACCAGGTGCTTTGGCAACTGTCCATGGCGTAGTGGAGGTCTCCACCTTAACGCCCTCCAGACTTAGTGTCGTGTCAGGGATCAACCCACCACCGCTGTTTTTGTGAGCGCTCGTGTAGCTGTAAAGGCTGATGTTCATTTCCGAGCAACTGCCGTCCGGAAACGTCAGATAACTGCATTGCGCAAGAAGAGGCGGGTTGTTGACATCGGGGATTTCAGTGCATCCAAGCGCTACTGTAGAAAGAGCAGACTCATCCTTCTCCAATTTGAACCCTTTCAAAAGCGATGCCAGCGCAGGAACCTGATCGCTACGATCCGCTTTTTCAGCACTTGACTTTACCGGGTAATAGCACAAATGCGTTGTCTGACCATCGTCCAACACTGTTTTGGTGAGCAACCCTGAGTCTTGGTCGTATGTGAAGCTCGACGTCTTGCTCACAGTTCCTGCTGCGGTGAATGCCTCGTCACTGCGGCTTGCATTGAGGTCGGTAGTCATGGATGACGCTCCTCTGCGGATTTATCGACAACAGTGTCCACGGGTGCAGTGGGCTGAGAATGGGCACGCAAATCTTCAGTGGTCACTGTCGTGCTGATGGGCTGCGTAGCCAGGCGGAACCTGACTGCGGGATCACTGCTGGCGACCGTGTCGGGGTAGATCATGCTGGTGGTTTGCCGGACCAGATGCGAAAGCTTCTCGACGACCTGGGTTTCGACGATAAAACCATTCTTGAGCGTCCAGGTACGTGACGTGGAGGGCCCTTCGCGATGGCTTCCGCTGTCCAGGCTGCAGGTCGACGAGAACGTCGCGCCTTCTTTCATCAGCGAACTGCTGCCATGCCACTCCCATATATGGGTGATGGGCAGTTGCCCGGCGCCAGGCACCAGCGTGTGGCGCAAAACCCGCGACAAAGGAATGAGGCTGTCGCTACTGTTATCCCAGTCCTTCCACGTCGGCCCGTAACTAACGGCCTCCAGCGAGCCGTCCTCCTCAGCGATTGAGCACAGCACGCGGTCCAGAACCGGTTCACCTTCGTACCCGAACACGACTGTCTGCACTGGCTTTGCATCGTTCTTGCCCTGGCGTGTCAGTTGCGTGAGCAGACAGTCTTTGATACACAATTTGACCGTGTAAGTCTCTTCGGTATCGGGCCACACAGTGAATGTGGAGCTGTATTCACCCTCTGCTACAGGTGTCTCGTGGCTGGCGATCATTAGCGTGGTGTCGCCATCAGCGATATGCTGCAAATGTACGTGGCCTTCCTTACCTTCCCAGGACAACGTGAGCACACCGCCTTGCGATGCCGTGATACTGCGAGGAACCAGAAGATACGCCTTGCGTTTGATATCGCTCTCGAGCTTGCTCAGCTCTTGGATTTTGGCCTGTAGCGTTTCTTTTTGCTCTTTGCTGACACCTGACTCCTTGAGCCATTGCTCAAGGTTTTCTTTGAGTTTTTTTACTTTGCTGACGAAAGCTTCTTTGTAGTTCTCACTTGCTTCCTTGCCATCATGAGGGTCGGGCTTGGCCAGGACTTCACTGCGCCCGCTTGGGAACACTACGGTCAAGCCGGTCAGGGCGCCGTGATTGCCCTTGGCGCCGGTGAGCGTAACGCCATTGATGGTCAAGCGCTTTTTACCGTTCGCTTGGCCCACATGTTCGGCGGTGAGGGTAATGGTCTGACCGCTATGCAGTGTCAACCGGTGGAGGCGATTGTCGTAGACGCTAAAGCGAAATGCCCAGCCGTCGCCCAACGCACTTTCGTTTGCGCGGGTGGCGGCGTAATGCAGGGTCAGGTCAAGCTCCGGGCCTTTGCCTGCCAGTCCGCGTATGACGCCCACGGGGTAATGGGCGTGGAACAAGCCGGTTTTGCTGTCGACACCATTTTCGCTGGCGCCGCTGACGTCATAGAGCTCAGAACCCAGGGTGCCGGCGTAGTCGGCGCAAAGCGAGTCTTTCGGGATGAAGGTGCGGCCTTTGAACGGCATTTCAATGGTGAGTGGCATGGGCCCCAAGGCCCCGTTCGAATAGGCTGTATTAAAGAAGGCGGGGGTGATTCCTGAGCGGTTGACATAGCTGGCGCTGCATAAGCCATCGGCGCGATCGAGCGTTGCACCTTCAGGTATGTGGAGATGAATGCCTCCATTCCAGGACCGCAAGTCCGGAGAAAGCTCATAGATACGGCGTATGTCTGGGGAGAGGTCCGCGGAGTAGTCAATGATGCGGAACCCTTTTGCCCGGGCCGCTGGCGTTAATTGAAGGTGAAGATGATGCTGATCTGGGTTCTGTTCACCGCAGAGTAACTGAACGAGTAGCGGCTCATGTGCAATGTCCAATTTCCCTAAGGCTTGTAGGGTGGTCCAGGTTGCCTCGGAGTACGTTTTCTCCTCTCCGAGCACCACGCGCCTAGCAGATTCAAGGAGTTCGGATTTTATGCTGGAAATTTCAGGGGATGTTGCCGGCAGAGTGCAGAGTTTATTGAAAATTTCCTGTATTTCATCTTCAGGTCTACATATTTCTCTCACCAAGGGCAGATCATAAAACATGTTTTGGACTTGAACTGAATTAAGACTGTAGGCTCTTAAAAACCAATTATATTCACACTTGATCGTGACCTCAAGGAAAGCGATTTTATAGTGCTCGATTACTGCCAGTAGCTCCGTATTTGCCAACGCTGAAACCAGTTCATCAGCCTGTTTAAAACAAGCTGTATCCTGAGGCCTCAACGCATCGATGCTGGTGAGTTTTTTTGCAGCGGCATCAAACCACCCACTCCGCATCGCATTCCTTACGGAATCGCTCATTTTTTTCTCGTTCAAACTTTCGTTGTCACGGGTCGCCTGTATAACTCTCAATATGCCCAACAGGTAAAGATAGTCGTGATCTGGCTTGGTAAATTGAACGACAACATGGCCCTCGCTGCCTGCCCGGCGCTGGGTGATATGGTTGGATGGATATTGAAGTTGCCAAACATCGTTCCGCGCGTATAAAAGATCGTCGCGTGCGAGCCTGGACGCCACCAGTACGGGTGTATTGGCTGATGGGCCTTTAAATTGAAAGTCGGCATAAGTAATCGTCTTGACAGAGGTTGGATTGTACGAGAAATAGCGAGACCGTATTTCGCCCACATCGCGAGCGGTAAGAACATCATCCCCCCAACTGAGGATTTTCGAAAACTGTGTCGAATAGTCCGTCTGGGAGGTCCATTCCGTATAGTAACTGTAATACTGTGCCTCTTCCCATATCAGCTGGTTGCGCTTGTAAATTATCCTTTGTTCGAGCTTTGGCGGTTTTCTTGATTTGTATAAAGATGCAGTGATAAGACGGTGAGCAACCAGCACAACTTCAGCGTCCTTGGGTAACCAGAGGGTTCGATCGGCCAAGTCGTTGGCCTCGACGTCTGGCTGGGTCAGGATCGCTTGACGCGTACCCCACCTCGCAAAGCTCGATGCCACCAGCTCCCCCAACCCCTTGACCCACTTCGCAAAGCGCGCAGCATCGGTCCCTGTGTCCAATTCATCCTCCGCCTGCGTGAAGTCCCAGGAATCAACAACCTGCCCGGTCCAGCGGTCACTCAATGCCAGGGTCAGTCCATCCTTGAAATTTTTGTACAGCTCACCAAGCGTGAGTGGCTGGCCTTCCGGCGTCTCAAGCGCCGGCTCATAGCCACTGGTCAACCCGGGTACACCCGTGACCACTATCCTGACAGGTAAAGGCATATGCCAAAGCATCCAGTCTTCGGTGCCAGTGGGTTTGCCTTGCGCCGAGTCACGCGTGCCTAACCGTAGGTACTCGCCCAGGTCCGATGCATGAAGTGCCTGGGCGAGTGATTCAAGACATTTCGCCGCTGTAGCGTCGGTACTTTTCACTGTGTATCGCAGAGGGGAGCCGGGCAGCTGCTCCGCGCTATAGCGATCATAGAGCCAGATCTGGATGACGGACCCTGGCTGTGGTGTAAACGTGGTGGCCGTGCGGTATTTCTGCCAAACCATCGAGTCCAATTCCACCGACAGATCAGCGTGTTGTGCAACCCACAACGCATTACCTTTGTCGGCGGGTTCAATAGTGACGCCATCACTGCCCAGTACGCCCGCCCGCAGTAGCCCGTAACGCCTATCCTGGCACTTGGCATTGATGTGGCTACACAGCGCCTTGCTCCATAGAGCCGCAGTTATGCTGGGGTCGTCAGAACGCTCGGGGTCGATCGTTGGCTCGAACAGATACGTTTCATACAAACGCAAGGACGTTCGATCACGCACTTGCACCGAAATGCTCTCACCTGGCGGCGGGGGGCTATCGGACAGTCGACTGACAATGGCCTGATTGGCCACGAATGGAGCATTGGTGAAAAGCCGCAGCCCGCTTCCATAGACCCAAAGTCGATTGAGATTATCTTTGCCGGTGGACGTGAGCGCGGTGAAAGCCGCCGTGGTAGGGCTGCCACTCTCGGATACACTCAGCTCACCTGCTACGGTCAAATGACCCGCGCACAGCCATTTGTAACCTTGGGGGTCAACTGGAGCAGCATTGACCGCCTTTAAAAATTCCTCTGGCCATTTGGCCAACGCTAATGTTGCCTCTGCGGCTTTCCATGCGACGTGCTTGACGATGCTTCCATCGGTTTCATTGATGACCCAGGCATGGAGGTATTCATCGACCTGCAAATCCCGATCCGCGAGCAGGTAATTCAGGCTACGCCAGACTTCCTGACCAGCGCCAAGCTGCGCGGGCTCGAAGCCAGTCATGTTTGGGAGGGTGTCATTATCAGCCGGTGTTTCGCTTTCCCCCCACCAGGCGGGCACACGTTCTGGAGTGTCATGGGCCGGTGCCGGGGTGTCCTGCTCCAACTTGACGTCGGCCATACTGTAGATGGTTTTTATACTACCCCAAGGAAGTGTAATTGTTTCGACCGTCGCATAGCGCGAAGCAGCGTCCACCTGAGTGATAAGTGCTTCATATATTTGTTTAGTGCTCTCATCACAGGTGACCTGCAGACTGCCTGCAGACGCTGACCATTTCTGAACATTACTGATCATGCCAAAGATGCCGTCATAAGCTGACGATGCACGTTCAGCCGAGACTTCCTCCTCTTCATCCGAATCAACTTTTACGAACTGTTCTGGCGAATGGAGTTCCACCAGGAAGGGGCCTGGACGATCGCTTAACTTTGCCCACTGAGCACGCTCTACGCTAATCGCACCTGCGGCAATCAGCGCGTTCTGCGTCTGAGCGCGCCTCACCAACAGCGTCTTGAGGTCGGTGAGTTCAGGCAGATCCGTCAATGCGTAAATTGCATGAATGTTCGATTTCTTGATACTGTCAATGAATGCCAATCTAAAGTGATAAACAATACCATAGGCCCTACCGAGTGAGGCTGCACGTTGTTCAAGTGCACTATCGCGTGAGACGCTGACGTGTGTGCCAGTCATTGATGGAGGTGCATCCAGATAACAAAGAATGCCATACGTGTCGGCGAGTGCCACACCATATCCATATATTGCGTCGGGCGTGTCGACCACATCGGGCTTGATTTCAATCAATACAGGTACGCTCCGTGTTGATTGCTCTTTGATGTCGTCCAGTGTTACGAGTTTGGCGCCTGCACGGGTCAGATCACCAAAACCCTCTTGATAGGCTTGTTCCAGCAGCCGATAGTTTTCGGGATCTTGGCTCTCTAAACTGATCTCTGCGCAGGGTACCTCGGAGATCGTTTCGATGCTCGTGTAAGGCACGGTGACAGGGTAACGGCGTGCATAGTCCTCAGTAAATTTGCCATTCTTATCCACATACAGAACGTGGAGCTGAGTGGACTCGGCTTGCAAAAACCAACAGCCATCGCCATTAACATGAATCCGCTGACCTCTCTTCAGGCCTGCATTGTCGATAACGCTTTTGTTATAACCATTGACACGAGCATCCAGGAAGCGACTCATGGCTGATTTCCTGATTAGTGGGGGAGCAGGACTTGCTGCGCAACGTCATTGAGTCGTATGCTCCGGCGCGTATCACCTTTTGTCACCTGACAAAAATACTAGGTTATGTACTAAATCCCGAGAAAGCCAATCGCCGCGCCGCAAGTGCATCGATTTATAAATCCGGATGATCGACTCGACTGCCGTACGCGCCACCCGAGCCTCCTCTGACGCCGGGCAAAAGGCCGGCCCATCGAGCCTGCCGCTCTCGTTCTAGGCCGCAGTCACGGTGGCCTAATGTGGTGTTTCGCAACTACCACTCATATTTTTGATCTAGGCGCTGACTGAGATTCCGGCAAATGGACTGCTGTGACCGGAAAGCCAAAATTCTGTGAATTTTGAAGCTGTCTACCCAAACAAATTCTGTGATGGCCAAGCGCTACGAACTATCAAATGAAGCTTGTGACGTGAATCGCAGATATCTTCACTCCAAAGGCAGGCCGCGATCAAACGATCGCCTGATGCTCGACGGCGTACTGTGGCTGCTGTGCTCAGGTGCCGTAAATCGGCCCCGGTTTCTTAGGTCATCGAAATAAGACGCTTAGCAGACTGTGTGAAAACACACTGACAGGCCCCGGACCAAGCACCCCGACTTGTTCGGGGCGTTTTTTTTATGCTGAAAGAGGTTCATCAGCCCATTGGTTGCATCATTTGCTCGGCACCCAGGATCTGATCGCCCGCTTGAGGTTGTAAGCGGTCACGGCCAGAGCCATTTCAGCGCTTGTGCCTTCGAGTTGTCGCCGCAGTAAACGCCCGTTCCCAAATAGCCATTGCTTGAGATTGCCAAACGGGTGCTCCACGATGGACCTGCGCCGTTCCATCATCTCTGAGTGCAGTCGCATCCGCTGCGCCCTACGCCTAAAGGTTTTCTCTCGAGCGTGGCGCGAAACATAGCGGTGCCTGGCCGTCGTGCATTGGGTTTTCAGCGCACAACCGGCGCAATCACTGATCGCCGCCTGGTAGATCCGGTGTAAGCGTCCGGCGAACTCACCTTCCGAACTCCAGTTTTAAGGGCGATGGTGTCCGCGTATTTTTAAGCGGACGCGATCACCCTTATCGCCAGGATTTCCATGCGCCAACGAAGCTCTTATCCGAAACCGTTCAAAGCCCAGGTCGTTCAGGAATGCCTGCAACCTGGCGCATCCATTTCCAGTGTCGCCATCAGCCATGGCATCAATGCCAACGTTATCCGCAAATGGCTGCCGCTCTATCGAGATCAGCCCACAGCAGCTTCACTACCGGCATTCGTCCCGCTAAAAGCCACACCTAAACGGCCAGTCGAGGCCTCAGTGGTCATCGAGTTGCCCATGGCCGGCCAAGTGATCACAGTGAAATGGCCAACCTCAGATCCCGAGGGTTGCGCGCAATTTATCCGGGCTGTCGCTCAATGATCCGCATCGATGCCATCTGGCTGGCTACCGAGCCGATGGACATGCGCGCCGGTACCGAAACCGCATTGGCCCGAGTGATCGCGGTGTTCGGTGCGGCGAAGCCGCACTGCGCTTACCTGTTCGCCAATCGCCGGGCCAACCGGATGAAGGTGCTGGTGCACGATGGCGTGGGCGTCTGGCTTGCTGCGCGGCGACTAAACCAGGGCAAGTTCCACTGGCCGGGCATTCGCCATGGCGCTGAGGTCGAACTCGACAGCGAACAACTCCAGGCCTTGGTGCTGGGCCTGCCGTGGCAGCGCGTCGGTGCAGGCGGTGTGATTAGCATGCTGTAAACGCCGGCCATTTGGCCGGTCTACTTGTCGTCGCCCCGAGCCTGCTCTGGCACAATCGGCGGCATGACTTTCTCGCCCAACCTCGACCAGATGACCCCGGAACAGCTTCGTGCCTTGGCGGCACAGGCGTTGCAGTTGCAGTCCCAGATCGAGGCTATGAGCAAGAAGATCCAGAACGATCAAACCGTCATTGATCAGCTCACTTACGAAATTGCCCTGCTCAAACGGCACAAGTTTGCCAAGCGCAGCGAGCAAATCAGCCCGGCGCAAAGTAGCCTGCTGGATGACTTGCTCGACACAGACCTTGAGGCTATTGAGGCCGAGCTAAGACAGCTCCTCCCAGCAGCTCCCCAGGCCGAACCACGGCAATTCCCGAAACGTGCGCCATTGCCGCCGCAGTTTCCACGCACGGTGATTCGTCACGAACCCGAAAACACCCAGTGCGCCTGTGGCTGCCAACTTCGACGCATCGGCGAAGACGTCAGCGAGAAGCTGGATTACACGCCGGGCGTGTTTACCGTCGAGCAACATGTGCGGGGCAAATGGGCCTGTCGCCAGTGCGAAACCCTGATCCAGGCCCCGGTGCCAGCCCAGATTATCGACAAAGGTATCCCGACCGCAGGTTTGTTGGCCCACGTGATGGTGGCCAAGTTTGCCGATCACTTGCCGCTGTACCGGCAGGAGAAAATCTTTGGCCGCGCCGGGCTGGCAATTGCTCGCTCGACCCTGGCGCAGTGGGTCGGACAAACCGGCGTGCGGCTTCAGCCACTGGTCGATGCACTGCGTGAAGCCGTGCTGAACCAGGGCGTGATCCACGCTGATGAAACACCGGTGCAAATGCTTGCGCCAGGCGAGAAGAAAACCCATCGGGCCTATGTCTGGGCGTACAGCACGACGCCGTTTTCAGGGCTCAAAGCGGTGGTTTACGACTTCAGCCCAAGCCGTGCTGGCGAACATGCGCGCAACTTCCTGGGTGACTGGAACGGCAAGCTGGTCTGCGACGACTTCGCTGGCTACAAAGCCGGTTTCGAACAAGGCATCACTGAAATCGGCTGCATGGCCCACGCCCGGCGCAAGTTCTTTGATTTGCACGTGGCGAACAAAAGTCAGCTGGCTGAACAGGCCCTGCACTCGATCAGCGGCTTGTACGAGGTCGAACGTCAGGCGCGGGACATGAGTGATGAAGAGCGCTGGCGAATACGACAAGAATTGGCGGTGCCGATCCTCAAAAAACTGCATGACTGGATGTTGGCTCAGCGAGACCTGGTGCCCAATGGATCAGCCACGGCCAAAGCCCTCGAATACAGCCTGAAACGCTGGGTAGCGCTGACGCGCTACCTGGATGATGGGGCTGTGCCCATCGACAATAACCAGGTCGAAAACCAAATACGGCCATGGGCACTCGGGCGCTCGAACTGGTTATTTGCGGGATCCCTGCGCAGCGGTAAGCGAGCTGCGGCGATCATGAGCCTGATCCAGTCGGCGCGGATGAACGGGCATGATCCATATGCGTATCTCAAGGACGTGCTGACGCGGTTGCCGACGCAGAAGGCCAGTGAAATCGAACAACTGCTACCGCATCAATGGACGCCAGCCTAGCTAACCGAGATCAAATGTTTACATACAAGGAAGCCTGCTCAATCTCATTTAGTTGAACAGGCGCCTTGTTGCTTCTAAGAACGGAAGCTAACTCCTGGAACCATTCAAGTCAGCTTTGGCAGAAACGGATACGGTTACCGAAAGGATCGTATACCTCCAAAAGCTTTCCCCATCCCTGCTCCACAATGTCGGGTCGCCCGAAACCGTAGCGTTTGGTGATCAACTCGTCCCGAAACAGCTCAATGTTCTGCATGGGAACAAAAATGGTCGTTCCTGGGCTTGCGTCACCATGATGCTCAGAAAGGTGGACTTGCACTCCATCCCGGCTAAGCCCTAGGTAGAGGGGAAGATCCACTTCGAAGCGATGCTCGAATTCGACACTGAAGCCCAAAAAATCGAGGTAAAACTCCCTCGCCTTCGCTTCATCGAACATTCGCAATATTGGAATAGCTTTCTCCAGCTTGATTTCAGAGCCGGTCAGACCATGAGGGAGCGCTGCTGAAGCCGTATTCCAATCTTTGTAGCCCAGTTGCTGAGCCACCATTTCAAGAGCTACCGAATGGGTTACCTCGTGATCGCGAGCTTCAAGCAAGGTGCGAAGAGACTTGGCCATACGCTTAGCGTTTTCGATTGTCGACATGATTCCTCCTGGAGTCGAAGCGTCTTGGTGCTCGCGTTACCAAACCCCGACTATCAAGAGAGATACGGATGGGTTGGAGCAGATATGCTTTCACCTTTCCTTAAGGGTGCGAGCGGCAGGCAGCATAAGCCTCAACCCATGGTACACAGTCTATGGCACGGTCGGAAGCTGACTTTAGCTAGAGGAGCAATTTGACATGGCCGGACGCTTACGATCCGGTCGCCTTTGTGACGCTGCTTCAGCGTTAGCCACTGACCTGCCGGGCACTGGTATCGTTCCTGTTCGGCGTCGTAGGCAAAGTCCTAGCGCTCGAGTAACGTCTCGCCGCCTGGGTTGGAGGTTCGGTTTGGCGGCACGTAGGCTGTAATGGAAGCTTCCTCGCACGCTTGGAACTGCTGGCCATTCGAATAGCCCCTATTAGCTGTCACGGTCAGCGCTTTGCGCCCCAGCTCAGCTTTGGTAGCGTTAGCCATGGGCTCAAGCTGCTTGCGGTCGTCACCCTCTTGCGTCACCTCATGATGCAAAATTAAGCAGTACTCTGCGTCGACAGCGGTCTGCACGTTATAGGCAACACGCGCTCCTTTGGGCGTGCGCATTATTCGGGCTTCGCTTTCGTGTGTGTTGAACTGCTCCAACGCGATCGATTACATCAAGGCTTGGCAACTGCGGTTGTCTTGCTGCTTGGCCTCAAGGCTCGCGAAGGCCGCCTGGATCGCAGTGCGATCTACCACGTGCTCATCCTCAGACTTATCAGCGGCATCCAGGTCAGCCAGGTAATGGGCGATCCGCTTATCCAGCTTCTCATCCTGACGCCTGAGTTGATTCAGACTCAAATGACGCCGCGAAGAAGCCACTGCCTGAAACTTGCTCCCCGTCGATTGCAACCAAGTGTCAGGCAATAAAACCGACAGTTCGGCAGAACCGCACAATAGCCCTGCATGTCGAAGCCAACGCAGCTTTGTTGTTCTTGCGGAAATCAGCGATGGCTTTAAGTCAGATTTGAGTTAGTTCATCAGCCACATCACTTCGATGTTGCGCTGGCACTCGGTCTCTAGACACCGCGCTGAGCGAATGTCAGTGGCAAGAACGCAGTCCTTGAAGACGACGCGCTGAACTACCGCCCATTCCTTATTCGTGTCAAATCGTCGCTTGGCATTTTTTTTGAATAAAATTTTAGTCGCTTTTTTCATCTCTAGCGGCATCGACTGGGCAAACGCTTGCACATGCCCCACACTCAGTGCACTTCTGAGCGTCTATTACATACTTGTCATCAACCGATGAGATAGCAAATGTTGGGCATTCGGTCTTACAAGCTCCGCAAACAATACAATCCTCAAAGATCTCGTAGGCCATGGTCGTACCCCTCATAGCGCCTTACTATTCACCCATCCGCCACCTAGCTCTACGTGCGCTGGAACAGTGGCAGGCCGGCCTTAATGCTTAATCTTTCGGTACGCCTCGATGGCCTAAGCGCCAACAAATAGCCCGAAATACCTATCAAAATTGCCAGTGTTACCCAGGCTGTTCTCAACGTACGTTACCTTTTTAACGCAATGGCCTTGCCAAGGAAGGTTCGAATGAAAAGATCAATCATGGTGATCGTGTTTGCTGGAGCGACAGCCTATTGGCCTAGCCTCCACGCAGCAAAGATCAGCGCCGCCGCGCAATCTGTGCAAACGCATCTTGCGGCGTGTCATGAGAAAGGCAGTACGGTGAACTGTGAGGTCTCTGGCGTCGTACGCCTGGGCGAGCGCGTGATATTGGCAAATGACAAGCAGATGCCCAACCCTGGTGACCCTGCCATTTTCACAATCGGGCTGGACAATCAAAATCGGCTGGCTGGACAACCCAGTTACCTGGATAGCCAGACACTCAAGCAAGCTGACAAGTATGAAGGGCTCACAACCACGCTGGACGGTAAGTACGTGATTGGCATCACGGCATTCAACAAAGAGGGGACGGCAGAAAACCCTGCGGCAGATGCACTCAATACACTGCTGTATTGGCCCGTAGGCGCGTCTGCCGATGCAAAAATCGTCAATGAGTCAACGCGAGGGAATGTTGCCAGTTCGCGAGATTTGCGTGAGCGCATCAGCAAAGCCGTAGGGTCGCCTTACTACCAGATCGAAGCCCTGACGACGGCACCTGACGATCGGCTGCTGATAGGCGTGCGCAAGTATGGTGAGAACAGCAAGGCCGCCGTGTTCTCGTTTCTGTTACTGTCCGTGCCCTTTCGGATCGACCCGCAACAGGCCGTCTTGGGTGATGAACTTGGAGTCGTCTGGCGTATCCCGGCAGATGAGATGGCTAAAAAGCTGGGCCCTGCCCATTCACCCCGTCCGGAGTTGGGGCTCTCCGGCATTGAGTTCGACCGTTACAACAAAGACCGTTTCTACGCCGTGACGAGTTTTGAAAAGGGTGACGAGCTCGGCGGCTATCTCTGGGTGCTGCCTTATGAGGGTAAACAGATAGGCCAGCCCCAGCCTGTGAAACAGCTGGACGGTTCTGCCGTGGCGTTCAATCACAAGCCAGAAGGCGTGGAAGTGCTCGACCACGATCATGTACTGGTCGTGCATGATGACGATCGTGTCAGGGTGCAGGACCCGAGTGTCGGCAGGCAGCGCCAGGCTCACGAATTTTTCTACAACATTATTGGCTTCAGTACGCCTTGATGTGAGCGCATGCTCGGGGGTGAAGAGCGAGACCTGATAGTTTTGCCAGTAGACCTCTCGTCATGATTCCCGTCTGATCAAAGTGCCGTCACACCGGCGGCGCTTCTATTCAAGGGAATGAACTCATGCGCCTACTGACCGCAAGCCTGCTTCTTCTTCCGCTCGTCTGGATTAACGCTGCCATGGCGTTGGATGCGAACGAGGAAGCCTACGCCGACGCACCGCCGACACGCTTCCTGGTGTATTCCGTGACCTGGCAACCGACGTTCTGCAAGATGAAACCAACGACGGCTGGCTGCGAGCAACCCCCACAGCGCTTTCTAACCCACGGGATTTGGCCCTATAGCGAGAGTATTGGGAAATATACCAACCGCCATCCTCAGTTCTGCACTCGGTCGCCGGCCTGTGAAGAGGGTAAGGCATGCGCCATGAGTGAAGACGACATTGACAAGGTGCTCGCCAATGCCGACTTGAGGGCATTGGTGCCCAGCGATCCCGCCGGGATGTTCGCGCACGAATGGAAAAAACACGGCACGTGTTCAGGCCAGACGATGGAGCAATACTTCCAGAACTTTGTAACGTTTCGCAAGGCCGTCACCTTCGCGAACGAAGCCGCGTTCAAGCAGACGATCGGCCGTGAAACGATGTTCTCTGATATTCGTAAGGCCTTCCCTGCAAACACCGCATTCCGCTGTTACAAGGACGCCACTGGAAATCAATATCTGCATGAAGTTTTCTACTTGATTGATAACCAGGGCGAGCCTTATCTCAAGGAACACAATTTGCAGATTGGCGTCCAGTGTGCGGAGCAGAATACCTGGATTCCACGTGGCAAGCTTTAATAAAGCCGAATTGATACCGGTCAGACGAATACAACAATAGAGGCAAGTTCAAGCCCCGCACAGCTGTTAATTTTGCCAGTTGTGCAGGGCTCTCTATCCCCTGACACTGCACCCGTGTGTGAAGGAACTGAACCGAACGACAACTAAGGGCGCGCCTGCCTCTGGTCCAGTTCTTTCACACCCCTACCTTTTTCCTGTGCAGATCAATCCATCCCCGAACACCTGGCCTGGGTACGAGCCGCCTGTCTCATGGCTTGACGGACGTCGTCGAGCACAGCGACATCCTAGGTGGGTCGTCAGGCGTGAATGCCATTGCAGCATCGAGGGGGTTAGTGGACATCATACGCATGGCGCCTTGCTGCTCAGACTCGACGTGCGGCGTATGCTCCACAGGTTGCACCACCAGGGACGTCACGCTGGCCTGCTCGCGATGGTGCTGCAGCAATGTGTCGACCATATCCTCTGTGGTCGGCGTCTGAGCCCGGTCGATCACTGACAGCACGCCGCCAGAACGAAGAATGCGGTCGGCGATCTCGTAAACCCTGTTCTGCACGAAGATTCGATGCTCATAGGCTGTGGGCATCAGCGCCAGATCGATTGCGACGTTGTGCCCTCGGGCATCATGGGTACCGAGCAACCAGCACGCGACGGCGTCGAACTTTGGCTGACGTTCGAGCCATGCTTCGAGGGCGGGGTCGTTCAGGGCATCGCCCTCGATGAGCAAACAGTCCGCTTCGGACGCTTCTGGGATTTCGCTGTAGATCAGCCGGTAGGCGTTTTCATCGAGGCTAACCGGCGTTTCCCTGGCAATGACCTCGACGCTGAAGCCCTCGTCGGCCAGCCGCTTGCGCGTCGCCGCAATGCACTGTGGGTTCTCTTCCACGCACACGACGGTATGCCCCTGTTGCAGCAGCGCCAGCGTGGAATGGCCGACGCCACAGCCGATCTCCAGAGTACGTGTGAAGCCCTTCACGCGTTCGGCCATCCAGGGGTAGTGGCCCTGGGCCAAGTGACCTTCGGAGTTGATGCCCCAACTCTGGATGTACGCTTTGCGAAAGCTCTTCAGCTGGTAGAGGGCTCGCGGCTGCAGGCCACTGCCACCGCCGATAGCAGGCTTTCTCTTGGCTTTTTTCAGGTCACGTCGTCTTTTGCTGTTGATGCTCATGGCTGCTCTCCCTGAGGGCCTATGTGTGCATCAGGATTTTAATTGGGGCAGTCGTACTTGACTGTAAACAAGGGGTTTGCATGTCTGACAAGGGTTCCGACGTGTAGGAAATGGCCCTCAAGGTACCGCCGAAAAAACCGAACCCGTAATGCGCTCACTCAGCAATTCCAATGCGCGAATACCTGCCAGCGAATTGCCAGAAGCGTTGAGCGCTGGCGACCAGACGCAGATGCTGTACCGCCCGGGGACCACTGCCACGATGCCGCCGCCCACGCCACTCTTGCCCGGCAGGCCCACACGATAGGCAAAATTGCCGGCTTCGTCGTACAAGCCGCTGGTAGCCATGATCGCGTTCACCTGCTGGGCCTGACGTGCGCCGAGCACGTGTTCACCGCTGTGCGGGCAATAGCCGCTGTTGGCCAGAAACGCAAAGCCCCGGGCCACATCGACGCAGTTCATCGACAGCGCGCAGTGATGGAAGTAGCTGCTCAGCACCGCGTCCACGTCGTTATGAAAGTTACCAAACGCAGTCATCAGCCAGGCCATGGCGGCATTGCGCGCGCGGTGCTGGTATTCGGACTCGGCCACCACCGTGTCGCTGACGATGCGCGGGTTGCCAGCCAAGCGGCGAACGAAGTCGCGCATCGACAGGGCAGGGGTGGCGAAGCGTGACTGGTTGATGTCGCAGATCACCAGTGCGCCAGCATTGATGAACGGGTTGCGCGGGCGACCCTTTTCCACCTCCAGCTGCACCAGCGAATTGAAGGCTTGCCCCGAAGGCTCGTAACCCAGGCGTGACCAGATGTCTTCGCCGCTATGGTTGATCGCCTGGACCAGGCTGAACACCTTGGAAATGCTCTGGATGGAAAAGGGCGTATAGGCATCGCCAGCGCAGTGCAGCTGGCCATCAAGGCTGTGCACTGCGATACCCAGCTGGTTGGGGTCGACCTGGGCCAGGGCGGGGATGTATTGCGCGACCTGACCCTGGCTGAGCAGTGGGCGCACCTGGTCGAGGATCTCTTGCAGCATGTCTTGCATCGCGACGGCCTTGGGAACGAGGAAGGATGGGTCTCAGACGCTGCGGTACGCCGACAGGGCACGCCTTTGATCAACGTGCCCGGGCGAGGGTTGAAGTTTAGTGGGCCGTGTGCGGCAGCGGGGTCAGGCCGCTTTTCTCGATGGCGGCGTCCGCCTGGGCAGAGGCCATGTAGTCAAGCAGCGCCTGGGCCGCCGCCCGGTGCTGGCTGTTGGCAACCACCGCACCCGAATACATCGTCATCTTTTGCCCCTCGGCCGGGATCAGCCCCACGATATCGATGCCGGCCACCGGCTTGAGCTCGCTCAGTTGCTGGAACCCGATGGCTGCCTGGCCGCGTGCGACCACCTTGCCGACGGGCTCGGCGGGGATCATGTGGGCTTTGTGTGTGAAGCCTTCGCCCAGGTTCATGCTCGGGAACAAGGTTTTGGACAGGTAGACCCCGCTGGCGCTGTCGGAGTAGGCAACCGAGGGGCTATCGAGCAGCACCTGACGCAACTCACCCATTGTGCCGATAGCCGGCTTGGGCTCACCTTTGCGTACGGCCATGGCAATGAACGACTTGCCCAGGTCGATGCGGCTGGCCTTGTCGGCCTTGCCGTCGGTGACCAACTTGTCCAACGCCGAGCCCACCATCAGCACCACATCGGCCGGCTCGCCCCGTTGCAGCCGATTCGGGATGGCTTGCGGGGTCTGGCCCATCGACGGCGCGGCGAGCACGTTGAGCTTGACCCCGTAGGTGTGTTCATAAGCCGGTGCAACGTTGCGGATGGCGCCCATGATGCCGCCGGAGCTGAGCACGGTCAGCGTGGGGGCCTGGTCAGGGGTGGGCTCTGCGGCACAGCAGGCAAAGGTGGCGATCAGCAGTGCCGTGCAGGACAACGTCTTGAGCATGGGAAAACTCCGAATAAAACGCATAGCTTATTGGCAGGCGGGCCCAGCGCTGAATTAACCGGCGTAAAGAATGTTTCATGCTCAGCGGTTCGGCCATTTCTCCAGCAGGATCGACACGAACTTCTCCGCTGCCGGCGACAGCGAGGCGCCGCGGCGGTAGACCAGGCCCAAAGTGCGGGTGACCTCCGGCTCAATCAACGGCACGCTTACCAGGGTAGGGTGGTCTGCACTGGGCATGGCCAGGCTAGGCATGGCCGATACGCCAAGCCCGGCCTCGACCATGCCCAGGGACGTGGACAGGTGCTGCACTTCGTAGAACCATTTGGGCCGCAGATTCAGCCCGGCCAGAGCGTGGTCGAGCAACATGCGGTTGCCGCTCAACCGGCCGACACCGATCAAGCGATAGTCGGCAAGCTCGGTCCAGGTCACTGCATTGCGGTTGGCCAATGGGTGATCGCGCCGGCAGGCCAGCACGAAGTGCTCCTGCACCAAGGACACGAACTCGATGTCCGGATGCTGGCCGCTCATCATGTTGATGCCAAAATCGGCTTCCCCGCGCAGCACGGCCTCCAGGCCGTCATTGGCGCTCAGGTCCAACAGGCGAATGCGGATCTTAGGGTACTGGTCGTTGTAGTCGCGGATCACCGACGGCAAGAAATAGAACGCTGCAGTCGGGATACAGGCCAGCGTCACCTGCCCGGTCTGGCGCTCGGCCAGCTCCCGGATGCTGAGAATCGAATCCTCGAAGTCGTCCAGCAGGCGCCTGGCCTTGGGCAGAAAATCGCGTCCCACACTGGTCAGGCTGACACGGCGGGTAGTGCGCTCCAACAGCGAGGTGCCCAACCCTTCCTCCAGCTTCTTGATCCGCCGGCTCAATGCCGGCTGTGACAGATGCAGCACTTCGGCGGCCTCGTGGAAGCTGCCGAGTTCGGCGATTTTCACGAAAGATCGTATGTCTTGAAGCTCATATTCCACGATTCACCTCAGGTCGAAGTCGATTTTTATTATGTTGTAAAACGGAATAATCGCTACGATATTTGCATTGGAATGATTTATCCATCCCTGTCACTCTTTTGCTCACGGCATCAATGATGTCCATTGATCAACAAGAGTGCGAAATCATGCAACGAATTCCTTGCGTACTCATGCGCGGCGGCACCTCCAAAGGGCCGTTCTTTCATGCCTGGGACTTGCCTGCCAATGTGGTCGAACGCGATGAATTGCTCATCGACCTGATGGGGTCCGGCCATGAGCTGGAGATCGACGGTATCGGTGGCGGCAGCCCGCAGACCAGCAAGGTCGCGATCATCAGCCCGTCGCTGCATGCCGACGCCGACGTCGATTACCTGTTCGTGCAGGTGATGGTCGCCCAGCGCCGCGTGGACACTGCGCCCAACTGCGGCAACATGCTGTGCGCGGTCGGTCCTTTCGCCATCGAGCAAGGGCTGGTCAAGGGCCAGGAAGGCAAGACCCTGGTGCGCATTCGTAACCTGAACACGGGCACCTTCGTCAACTCGCTGGTGGAAACCCCGGGTGGCATCGTGCGCTATGAAGGGCGTACCGCCATCGATGGCGTGCCCGGGACTGCCGCGCCGGTGCACCTGACCTTCCTCGATGCGGTTGGCAGCAAGACCGGCAAGCTGTTCCCCACCGGGCAAGCCAAGGATGTGATCGATGGCGTGCCCATGACCTGTATCGACATGGCCATGCCCATGATGGTCATCCAGGCCAGTGACCTGGGCATGACCGGCGCCGAAACGCCCGACGAGCTCGACGCCAACGGCCCTCTGCTCAAGCGTCTGGAAGCCCTGCGCCTCAAAGCCGGCAAGGCCATGGGCCTTGGCGATGTCAGCGGCATGGTGATCCCCAAGCCGGTGCTGGTGTCCAAGCCGCGCTACGACGGCACGCTCCAGGTGCGCTACTTCATGCCGCACAATTGCCACCGTGCCCTGGCGATCACCGGTGCTGTGGGGCTGGCCACTGCCTGTGTCAGCCCCGGCAGCGTCATTGTGGATCTGCTGGGCGAACAAGCCCTGGACCTGAGCCAGGTTCGTCTTGAGCATCCAAGTGGTGGCATCGACGTCGCGTTGTCACGCAGCGGCGCAGATGGCAAGACCCTGCAAGCCTCTGTAGTACGTACTGCCCGGCGGCTCTTTTCAGGGTTCGTCTACGCGCCTACCTTGCGCAGGTTGGCTGGCTAGCCACCTCAAGGGTCGACCGCTGTACCTTGCAACAAGCGCATCCGCACAATATGAACAATGGGTGATGCCTCATGAAACTTGCCAAATCGCTGTACTTCCAGATCCTCTGCGCCGTCGTGCTGGGCGTAGTGGTCGGTCACTTCTGGGCGCAACAGGCTGTTGCGCTCAAGCCCTTGGGCGATGCCTTCATCAAGCTGGTCAAGATGATGATCGCGCCCGTGGTGTTCTGCACCATCGTCACCGGTATAGCCGGCATGACCGACAAGCGCTCGCTCGGGCGCCTGATGAGCAAGACACTGTTGCTGTTCCTGGGGCTGACCATTGTCAGCCTGATCATCGGCTTGGCTGCGGTGTACCTGTTCAAGCCAGGGGTCGGCATGAACATCGACCCGGCCACCCTGAGCACCGAAGGCCTGACCCAGTTCACCGCCTCGGCCGCCAAACTGGGCGTGGTGGACTTTTTCATGCACATCATCCCGGACACCTTCATGGGGGCGTTCAACAAGGGTGAAGTGCTCCCTGTGCTGTTCATTGCCGTGCTCAGCGGTTTCGCGCTGTCGTCCATGGGCGAGAAGGGCAAGCCGGTGCTGGACGTACTGGAAGCGGCCTCGGCCATGGTGTTCCGCATCTTCGGCTACCTCATGCGTTTCGCACCGGTCGGTGCGTTCGGTGCCCTGGCGTTCACGGTCGGGCAGTACGGCGTCACCTCGCTGGGGTCGCTCGCCAAGCTGATCGGTACGCTCTACATTGCCTGTGCGTTCTTCGTCCTGGTCGTGCTGGGCGGCATCTGCCGCGCCCATGGTTTCAGCCTGTGGAAGCTGCTGCGCTATTTCCGCGAAGAGTTCCTGGTGGTGCTGGGCACTTCTTCCACGGAACCTGTGTTGCCGCGCATGCTGGAGAAGCTCGAAAAGCTTGGCTGCAAGAAGGGGGTCGTTGGCCTGGTACTGCCTACCGGCTACTCGTTCAACCTCGACGGTACGGCGATCTACCTGTCCTTGGCCGCCGTGTTCATTGCCCAGGCCTGCAACATCGACCTGAGCCTGGGCCAGGTGGTGACCATGCTGGCGATCATGCTGCTGTCGTCAAAAGGCGCAGCGGGCGTGACCGGTAGCGGCTTCGTGGCCTTGGCCTCGACCCTGACAGTCATCCACGACATCCCGTTGGCAGGCCTGGCCCTGCTGATCGGCATCGACCGCTTCATGTCAGAGGCTCGCGCCCTCACGAGCCTTGCCAGCAACGCCGTGGCCACCGTGGTGGTGTCGATTTCCGAAAACGCGTGTGACAAGCAGATACTGCTCAGCCGCCTCAATGGCGAGCCTGTGGTCGAGCAGGCACCCACCACGGTCGGCCCTGACGCCACCTGGGTCGCCAAGCCAAGCCATCACGGCTAGGACGCCCGCAACACCCTGACCTCAAAACGCTGCAACCCGCGCGCAGGAACGCGCGCGGGTAGGGGGCTCGTCTGCGCCATCGACGGCCCAACCCGGATAAAAACAAGAGAGAAAAAGCCATGCTCGCACTCCTGGGCCTGATCATGGTGGTGACGTTCACCTACCTGATCATGAGCAAACGCCTGTCCCCGATCGTCGCCTTGACGGTCGTGCCGATCGTCTTCGCACTGGTGGGGGGCTTTGCGCCTGACCTTGGCAAGATGATGCTCGACGGGCTGAAAATGGTAGCCCCGTCGGCCGCCTTGCTGCTGTTCGCCATCCTGTTTTTCGGCTTGATGATCGATGCCGGCCTGTTCGACCCTCTGATCCGTAAAATCCTCAAGCGCGTCAACGGCGACCCCATCAAGATCGCCATTGGCACTGCATTGCTGTCGCTGCTAGTGGCGCTGGACGGCGACGGCACCACCACCTACATGATCACCTGCGCGGCCATGCTGCCCTTGTACAAGCGCATCGGCATGAACCCGATGATCCTGGCAACGGTGTCGATGCTGTCGTTGAGCATCATGAGTGGCATGAGCCCCTGGGGCGGGCCTGCCACCCGCGCCATCGCAGCACTTGGGCTCGATGCCACCGACTATTTCATTCCCATGCTGCCCACGGTGATCGGTGGCGCCGCCTGGGTGGTGTTCACCGCCTACCTGCTGGGCCGTGCCGAACGGCGCCGCATTGGCAACGTGGCCCTGGAGTCCGGCGGTGGCAACTGCTACATCAAGGAAATCCTGGGTGATACGCCCCACAAGCGCCCGCGTCTGGCCTATGTGAACCTGGTGCTGGTCATCGTGGTCATGACCGCGCTGGTGCTGGGCCTGATGCACGCGGCGATCCTGTTCATGATCGGTTTCGTTGCTGCGCTGATGATCAACTACCCGCAGCTGGAACTGCAGAAAGAACGTATTCTGGCCCATTCGGGCAACGCCATGACCGTGGTGCTGCTGGTGTTCGCCGCCGGTATCTTCGCCGGTATCTTCTCGGGCACCAAGATGGTCGATGCCCTGGCGCAAACCCTCGTGGACTGGATCCCGGAAGCCTGGAGCCACTGGTTCCCGCTGGTGGTGGCGCTGACCAGCATGCCGCTTACCTTCGTGCTGTCCAACGATGCCTATTATTTCGGCGTGGTGCCGATCCTGGCCAACGCAGCCGCCGCCTATGGCATCGACCCGGTGGAGATCGCCCGCGCCTCGGTGCTGGGCCAGCCGGTGCACTTGATGAGCCCGTTGGTCGCCTCGACCCTGCTGCTGGTGGGCATGGTCGACAAGGACATCGGCGACTTCCAGAAAGCCACGGTGAAGTGGGCAGTGCTCACTTCGCTGGTCATCACTGCATTGGCGGTGTTGACCGGCGCGCTGTCGTTCTTCGTCTGAACGATGCGGGCGCCGCCAGGCGCCCGCCATCGCTTACACCCTAAAAACAACAATAGAGTATCGATCATGTCCTTGACCCTCGCGCGTGGGGCCGCCTGTGGCCTGCTCTGCGGCTGCCTGCCTGTGGCCGGCGCTACCGATTTCATTGAAGACAGCAAGCTCAAGCTGCAACTGCGCAACGTCTATTTCAACGAGAACTTTCGCGACGAACAGGGTATGAGCCCCCGCGCCGCAGCCACTGCCAAGAGCGAGCGTACCGAGTGGGCGCAGGGCTTCTTGCTCGATTACCAGTCGGGTTACACCCCCGGTACCCTGGGTCTGGGGCTCGATGCACTGGGCCTGTTGGGCGTGCGCCTGGATTCGGGGCGTGGCCGCAGTGGCACGGGCCTGTTGCCTGTGCATGACGATGGCCGGGCCGCCGACACGTTCGCCAGTGCCGGCGCTACGGTCAAGGCGCGTGTTGGGCAGAGCGTCGTCAGGCATGGCACCCTGTTGCCCAAGTTACCCGTGCTGGTGCACAACGATGCTCGTTTGATGCCGCAAACCTACCAAGGCACGCAGCTCACCAGTACCGCACTCGACAACCTGACCCTCACGGCCGGGCACCTGACCCGTTTCAAGCAGCGCGATTCATCCAACAGCACCGGCCTGTACCTGGACGGTTACAGTGGCGGCGAAACCGGAGACTTCAGCTTTGCCGGCGGCGACTACACCTTCAGCAAACAGCTGCGCCTGAGCTACTACCACGGCCAACTCGAGCACTTCTATCGTCAGGACTTCGCCGGCTTGGTTCACGACCATGCGCTGGCTGGCGGTGTACTGACCACGGACCTGCGTTACTTCAAAAGCAAGAGCACCGGCGCGGCCTACGGTGGCCCCATCGACAATGACATGCTCAGCGGGCATATCGCCTACACGCATTCCGGCCACACGTTAGGCGCAGGTTATCAGGCGCTCAGTGGCGAAGCGGGGTTGCCGTACATCAGTGGCGCGACGGTGTACTCATTCAGCAACGTGGGCATCGGCAAGTTCATCGAAGAAGATGAAAAGACCTGGATGGCGAGCTATGTCTACAATTTCGCCGCTGCCGGGGTGCCGGGGTTGACCTTCATGACCCGTTACCTGAGCGGCGATAACGGCCGTTCTGGCGCGGCGGGCCTGAGCGAATGGGAGCGCGACGCAGAGCTTGCGTATGTGGTGCAATCAGGCCCCGCCAAAGGGCTTGGCGTCAAGCTGCGCAACTACGTGTACCGCTCGGACTTTGCCCGTGGCCGCGACAGCAATCGGTTGTACCTGACGTACGACATCGCGCTGTGGTAAGGCGCTCAAAGCGCAGGCTTGAGCGGGCGTTGGTTTCGTTTCACGTCCACAGCCCCAGCAAGATCAATACGGCCATGCCCAGCGCGGCGGCAATCGAACATCCACCCAACGACAGGGCAGCGCGACCCTTGCGATACCAGCCATCGCGGCCCAGGGCCAGTGCAGGCGCGTACAGGCTGCGCCAGTGCAGTTCGGTAGCGTGGAATGCCTGCAGGTGGTTGGGCGAGGCGTCCAGCCAGCGACGAAAGTCGATACGCTCGCAGGCAGTGACGTCCGGGCTCTGCAAGCGCACATACCACTGTGCTGCCTGGCTCGTCGGGCCATCGGGGCGGGGCTGACCGGCAAGCAACGCCTGCACCATCAGACGCTCGACACTGGGTAGGGGCAGGCCCAGACGTGTGGCGACCCTGCCCTGGGCCAACTGATCGAGACGGCTTAGCAGAAACACTTGTTGCGCAGCACGTGGCAGGCGCTTGAGTGCGAGCAGCAGGGCAGCATCGCTATCGGCAGCGTGCTCGGGCAGAGGCGTATGGAGGCGCAAGAGCGTGCGGGTCATGAGCAGTTCCTTGCTGGAGAGCAGGTGGGGGATATCCGTAAAAGCCGAGCTTAGGATTAACGAGATTGATTCTCAAGTGCTGAATCGGCAAACTTTTGTAATGGCCGTTCACCCCCGGAAACACTTTTGCTACCATCGCCGCCATCACGATCTTCATTAGCCTGAAGAGCCAAAAAAAAGACCCAGCAAAAAGCTGGGTCAAAAACCGTGATTAGCCTGATGAGGAGATAATCCGAGAGCGACCTAAGCTCCGGTTTATCCAGCAGATCTCGCGATCAGCTGAGTGCAATAATAATCGTTATCATTTGCCAGTCAAATGATTTTTTATTCACGACGGTAGAAAATCTACCGCTGCGCTTCCTTGTCCCCCAAAGCGGGGCCTTGGCTTTGCACCCCAAGCGCCTGCTGCGTTCCCTCCCATTCACGACAACCTGCCTCAAGCGGCGGGGTCTGCCGTGCGCTGGTGTTCCAGCAGCGCACGAGCCATGTCCATCATGTGCATCAAGGCAAACAGCAGCTCTCGCTGGCCACCATGCTGGTGGGTGGCGGTTTCCTGGGCGGTTGCTGCCGCACAGCGCAGCAGGGCAAT
>NZ_JBJJMO010000037.1:0-44206 GCF_046231935.1 Pseudomonas sp. KCJK9111
ACAGGATTCCAGCGAAGGCAAAATCCATTTTCACCAATGGCTGGGCGACGGCTGGGGCGTGCTGTTCTCGCACCCTGCCGACTTCACCCCGGTGTGCACCACCGAATTGGGGCTCACGGCCAAGCTCAAGGATGAATTTGCCAAGCGCGGGGTCAAAGCCATCGCACTGTCGGTCGACCCGGTGGACTCGCATCACCGTTGGATCGACGACATCAACGAAACCCAGCAGACCGTGGTCAATTTCCCGATCCTCGCCGATGCCGACCGCAAGGTGTCGGATCTGTACGACCTGATCCACCCAAACGCCAGCGATACCCTGACCGTACGCTCGCTGTTCGTCATCGACCCGAACAAGAAGGTTCGCCTGACGATTACCTACCCCGCCAGTACCGGGCGAAACTTCAACGAGATTTTGCGGGTAATCGACTCGCTGCAACTGACCGATTCGCACAAGGTCGCCACGCCAGGCAACTGGCAGGACGGCGAAGATGTGGTGATCGTTCCTTCGCTCAAGGACGAAGAAGAGATCCGACAACGATTTCCAAAAGGCTACACGGCGGTCAAACCCTATTTGCGTCTGACGCCTCAACCGAACCGAGCGTAAATACTGTGTTGCATAACGCTTAGCCAAGCAGGGATTTTCGGGCCGTTTCGACGGCCCTTTTTTTTGACTTAAATTAGCCTGCAAATATCTAAATAGAATAAACAAAGAATTAAATATGATTTATAGATATATGAGGAAACTGCTAATGTCATTCCACCGTAACCCAAGGAAGCGCAGCAATGCTGGTCGTATCAATCGGTGGTAGCCCAAGTCCTCGTTCACGCTCAGGCGTGCTGCTCGAACGTTCGCGGCAGTGGCTCGAGCACCGTGGCGTTGAAGTCGTCACCTTGCAGGTGCGCGACTTTCCTGCCGAAGACCTGTTGCATGCCCGCTTCGACAGCCCACACGTGCAGCACTTCCAACAGTTGGTGGCCCAGGCCGATGGCCTGATCGTTGCCACACCGGTGTACAAGGCGTCGTTCGCCGGTGCGCTGAAAACCCTGCTTGACCTGCTGCCCGAGCGCGCACTGGCCAACCGGGTCGTGCTGCCCATCGCCACTGGCGGCAGCATCGCCCACATGCTGGCCGTGGATTACGCCCTCAAGCCCGTACTGTCGGCTCTCAAGGCCCAGGAGACCCTGCAAGGGATCTTTGCCGATGACAGCCAGATCGCCTATGCCGAAGGCAGTAAGCCAGCGCAGCTGGCGCCTGCCCTCGAAGAACGGCTGCACGACTCGCTGGAAACCTTCCACCTGGCCCTGGCCAGGCGCCCGCGCCCGGTAGCACCCGGCGTGCTCAATGATCGCCTGATCAGTGCTCGCTGGAGCATCTGACCCGGCAAACCCGCTGTATCACCTTACTCGCCCGTCAACGAGGCAAGCAGGTGCAACCCGAACCCCATCGCACAGGAGAGCGCCATGCGCACAATCTTCTTGCGTCGTGGTCTGGTCGCCCTGTTTGCGGCGGCTGTGTCCCTCGGCGCCATTACCCAGGCACAGGCTGAAACCCTGCGCATCGGTTATCAGAAATACGGCACCCTGGTGCTGCTCAAGGCCAAGGGCACGTTGGAAAAGCATCTGGCCGAGCAAGGCGTGCAGGTGCAGTGGACCGAGTTTCCCGGTGGTCCCCAACTGCTTGAAGGGCTGAACGTCGGGTCTGTCGATTTCGGCGTGACCGGCGAAACGCCTCCGGTATTCGCACAGGCCGCCGGGGCCGACTTGCTGTACGTGGCCTACGAGCCACCCGCGCCCCACAGTGAGGCCATCCTGGTGCCCAAGGACTCGCCGATCCAGTCGGTGCAGGCACTCAAGGGCAAGAAGGTCGCCCTCAACAAAGGCTCCAACGTCCATTACCTGCTTGTGCGGGCGCTCGAAGATGCAGGCCTGAAGTACACCGATATTCAACCGATCTACCTGCCCCCGGCCGATGCGCGCGCAGCGTTCGAGCGTGGCAGTGTCGATGCCTGGGTCATCTGGGACCCGTACCAGGCCGCCGCCGAGCAGCAGCTGCAAGCCCGCACCCTGCGTGACGGCCAGGGCCTGGTCGACAACCATCAGTTCTACCTGGCCACGCGCAGTTATGCGAATCAGCACCCGGCCGTCATCAATACCGTCATCGATCAGGTACGTGCGGTCGGTGAGTGGTCGCAGGCCAACCCGCAGGAAGTCACCAACCAGGTCGCCCCGCTGCTCGGGCTCGCGCCGGACATCACCCTGACGTCCGTCAAGCGCCAAGGCTACGGCGCAGCGCCCTTGACGCCGGACGTCGTGGCGGCCCAGCAGAAAATCGCAGACACCTTTCAGACGCTCAAGCTGATACCCAAGCCGCTGCGCATCAAGGACGTGATCTGGACACCCCCGGCCAAGGTTGCCAGTGCGCCTTGATTGATCTGCCCGTGCCGGGCGTTCCCCGGCTCAGCTACCCCTTAGGAGACAACTCCAATGAGCCTCAACATCTTCTGGTTCCTCCCCACGCACGGTGATGGCAAATACCTGGGCACCGCGCAAGGCGCCCGGGCGGTGGACCATGGCTACCTGCAGCAGATTGCCCAGGCGGCCGACCGCCTGGGGTTCGGCGGCGTGCTGATACCCACCGGGCGTTCCTGCGAGGATTCCTGGCTGGTGGCCGCGTCCCTGATCCCTGTTACCGAACGCCTGAAGTTCCTGGTAGCCCTGCGCCCTGGAATCATCTCGCCGACGGTCGCCGCGCGGCAGGCCGCCACGCTCGATCGCCTGTCCAATGGCCGGGCGCTGTTCAACCTGGTAACCGGTGGCGATCCGGACGAGCTGGCCGGTGACGGCCTGCACCTCAATCATCAGGAGCGCTACGAAGCGTCTGTCGAATTCACCCGCATCTGGCGCAAGGTGCTTGAAGGCGAAGAAGTCGATTACGACGGTAAACACATCCAGGTCAAAGGCGCCAAGCTGCTGTACCCACCCATCCAGCAGCCTCGTCCACCGTTGTATTTCGGTGGTTCCTCCGAAGCCGCCCAAGACCTGGCTGCAGAGCAGGTCGAGCTGTACCTGACCTGGGGCGAGCCGCCCAGCGCGGTGGCTGAAAAGATCGCCCAGGTGCGTGATAAGGCAGCTGCCCAGGGCCGCGAAGTGCGGTTTGGCATTCGCCTTCATGTGATCGTGCGTGAGACCAATGCCCAAGCATGGGAAGCGGCTGAAAAACTGATATCCCATTTGGACGACGACACCATCGCTCGCGCCCAGGCGTCGCTCGCCCGTTTCGACTCGGTAGGGCAGCAGCGCATGGCCGCGCTGCACAATGGCCGCCGCGACAAGCTTGAAGTCAGCCCCAACCTGTGGGCAGGGGTAGGTCTGGTTCGCGGAGGTGCAGGCACTGCGCTGGTGGGCGATGGCCCGACCGTCGCCGCGCGGGTCAAGGAATATGCCGCCCTGGGCATCGACACCTTCATCTTCTCTGGCTACCCGCACCTTGAAGAGTCATACCGGGTGGCTGAACTGTTGTTCCCGCACCTGGACGTACAACGGCCTCAGCCTGCGACCAGCGGCGGCTACGTGAGCCCGTTCGGCGAGATGGTTGCCAACGATATCCTGCCCAAGTCCGTGGCCCAGCGATGAGGGACATTGTATGAGTCGGAAAACTTCGAATACCGTGACAGAGCGCTTGGCGCCCTGGGCGCTGCCGGTACTGCTGCTAGCCGCGTGGCAACTGGCGGTCAGCGCGGGCTGGCTGTCGACCCGCATTCTGCCAGCGCCCAGCGCCGTGCTGTCAGCCGGCGTCGACCTGGTACGCAGCGGAGAAATCTGGACGCACCTGGCCATCAGCGGCTGGCGTGCCGGGCTGGGCTTTCTGATCGGTGGCAGCATCGGCCTGGTGCTGGGCTTCATCACTGGGCTGTCCAACTGGGGCGAGCGCCTGCTCGACAGTTCGGTGCAGATGATCCGTAACGTGCCGCACCTGGCACTGATCCCGCTGGTGATCCTGTGGTTCGGCATCGACGAGTCGGCGAAGATCTTTCTGGTCGCGCTGGGCACGCTCTTCCCTATCTACCTGAATACCTACCACGGGATCCGCAATGTCGACCCGGCCCTGGTGGAAATGGCACGCAGCTATGGGCTCTCGGGGTTCAGCCTGTTTCGCCAGGTGATCCTGCCCGGTGCCTTGCCTTCGATACTGGTGGGCGTGCGCTTCGCACTGGGCTTCATGTGGCTGACCTTGATCGTCGCCGAAACCATTTCGGCCAACGCCGGCATTGGCTACCTGGCGATGAATGCCCGGGAGTTCCTGCAGACCGATGTGGTGGTGCTGGCCATCGTGCTGTACGCCGTGCTCGGCAAGCTCGCCGACCTGGCTGCGCGTGGTCTGGAACGTGTGTGGCTGCGTTGGCATCCGGCTTATCAAGTTGCCAGGAAGGAGGGCGCATGACCGTGCTCAAGGACAATCCGCCACACCTGCTGCGTGGCATTCCACTGGCCGCCAATGGCCTGCGTAAAACCTTCGGCTCGCGCGAGGTGCTTAAAGGCATCGACCTGCATGTCCCGGCCGGCCAGTTCGTCGCCATCGTCGGCCGTAGCGGCTGCGGCAAAAGTACCTTGCTGCGCCTGCTGGCCGGGCTCGACCAACCGACGGCAGGGCAACTGCTGGCAGGTGCTGCACCGCTGGACGAGGCGCGGGAAGAAACCCGCCTGATGTTCCAGGACTCGCGGCTGCTGCCGTGGAAAAAGGTCATCGACAACGTGGGGCTTGGCCTGTCCGGCGATTGGCGTGCCAGGGCGCTGGATGCGCTGGGGGCAGTGGGCCTGGCCGACCGCGCCAACGAATGGCCCGCAGGCCTCTCGGGCGGGCAGAAGCAGCGCGTTGCGCTTGCCCGCGCATTGATTCATCAACCGCGTCTGCTGCTGCTGGACGAACCGCTAGGTGCGCTGGATGCACTGACGCGCATCGAAATGCAGCAACTGATCGAGCGCCTGTGGGGCCAGCATGGTTTTACCGTGCTGCTGGTGACCTATGACGTCAGCGAAGCGGTTGCGGTGGCTGATCGTGTGATTCTGATCGAAGACGGCGAAGTCGGGCTCGACCTGACGGTCGACCTGTCACGGCCACGACCGCGCGCCTCGCACCGCCTGGCCGCGCTTGAAAGCCAAGTGCTCAACCGAGTCCTTTCTGCGCCGGGCGCTGCGCCCGAGCCGGAGCCTGTTGCCCCCCTGCCCACGCAGTTGCGTTGGGCGCACTGAACCCCCAGAAGCCATCGAAAAGGAAACACGCCAATGACCATCAAAGCCATCAACGTCCGTAATCAGTTCAAAGGCACCGTCAAGGAAATCCTCGAAGGCCCGGTGCTGTCGGAGATTGACGTCCAGACCGCCTCGGGTATCGTCACATCTGTCATCACGACCCGCTCCGTGCGGGAACTGGAACTGCAAGTGGGCAGCGAGGTGATCGCCTTCGTGAAGTCCACCGAGGTGTCCATCGCCAAGCTGTGATCGAGCACGGGGCCGCCTTGCGGCCCCTCAGTGCGAGCGCTTGACCAGAAAAGGTGGCAGGTACAAGCCCAGGTAGGCTTCGAACACCCGCTTGCCTTCTTCGGCCATGCGCGGGGTGATGGTCTCGTGCAATTGCATCGACCGGGCATACACCCGATCGCTCAACTCCATCGCCAAGGCGAACACATCCACATCCGCAGGCATCACCGGCAAGTGAAAGTGCTGGTCGAACAACCTGTGCATCAGGGCACCGAGCTCCATGTCGTGCTGCCGGTCCGCCTGCATGACCTCGCTGAGCCCATGCTGCGCCAGGATCAACTGCCGCGCAGCGGCATCCCCGTTGTAAATATCCAGCATGCGTTGCTCGATCAACCGCGACAGCTCATGCCAGCGGGTGAGCGTGCTGCTGTCGATCGGCGCGCCAAGCGCCTCGCGGAAAACCCTGTGCACATCGGCAGTCAGCGCTTCGAGCAGCGCAGGCACGCTGGCGAAGAAGTGGTAGACCGACGACGGCGGGATTTGCGCGCGCTCGGCCACGCTGTAGATCGACAGGCCAGCCACCCCGCCCTCTGCCAGGAGCTCGCGGGCAGCTGCCAGGATCGCTTCGATCCGGGCCTGGCTGCTGGCGCGTGGCTTGCGCGCTGAGGTGTTGCGGGTCATCAGTTGCTGATTGCCAGGATACTGGCCTGGTAGGCGCCCACGAAGGTATCGAACTCGCCCACTTCTTCCTGTTCCATTTGGGATTGCTTGGCCAGGGACTCGCGTGCCAGTGTTTCGAAGGCCTGCTGCTGGTCGGGGCTCAGGGGCTGCTCGCGCAGTGTCTGGGCGTGGAGACGACTTTGCCGCAGCGAGAAGGCGATGAAACTCTCGTCATGCTCGGTCATGCGCGCCAACACCTGGGCCGATGGGGTCAGCTCAGGGTCGTCGACCTTTGCCTGCTGGGCTTGCAGGGCCTGGACGTGATCATCCCCGCCCTGGGCTTGGTCGAGCAGGTTGGCCAATTGACCGATCTGAGCAATCAACTCGCTGGCCCAGTCTTTGAGAGGTACAGGCTGCCCATCACGCTGCAACTTCAGGCCTGGACGCCGGCCCTCTTTGACCACGCTCAGGAAATTGCTGGTGCACTGGCTGCATTCGTTGTTGTTGAGCTGCGGGCTGTCGTCCAGCGCGCAGAACAGCAGAAACGCATCGAGAAAGCGTGCCTCGGAGAGGTCGATGCCCACCGGCAGGAGCGGGTTGATGTCCAGGCAGCGCACCTCCACGTACTGCACCCCGCGCGAGGTAAGCGCCTGGATTGGGCGCTCGCCTGAGTAGGTCACCCGCTTGGGACGGATGTTGGAGTAGTACTCGTTCTCGATTTGCAGAATGTTGGTGTTCAGTTGTACCCACTCGCCATCGACATGGGTGCCGACCTCCACATAGGGTGGGTACGGCGTGCCCACCGCCTTGCGCAGGCTGTCGGTATAGCTGGCCAGGTTGTTGTAGCAGGGCGTCAGGCCCGCCTGGGCATTGCTCTGATAGCCCAGGTCGCTCATGCGCAGGCTGGTGGCATAGGGCAGGTAGAGGGTTTCGCCATCGAGCTCTTCGAGCTGATGGGCGCGACCCCGCAGAAAGCCCTTGTCCAAGGCGGGCGAGGCGCCGAACAGGTACATGAGCAGCCAGCTGTAGCGACGGAAATTGCGGATCAAGGCAATGTAGGCGGCCGATTGGTAATCCCGTTCGTTCTCAGTGCTGCCTTCGGCTTCGCGCAGCAATGGCCACAGGGCCTCTGGCAGCGAGAAGTTGTAATGGATGCCGGCGATGCACTGCATGGTGCGGCCGTAGCGCAGGGCCAGGCCCTTGCGATAGACATGTTTGAGCTTGCCGATGTTGGAGGTGCCGTACTCGGCGATGGGAATGTCTTCTTCAGCCGGCAGCGAACACGGCATCGACGGGCTCCACAGGTACTCATCGCTCAGCTTGGTATAGACGAACCTGTGAATCTGCTCGAGGTTTTCCAGCACCGCAGCGGCGTCAGGCAGCGCGGGGGTGATGAATTCAAGCAGTGATTCGGAATAATCGGTGGTGATCTGTTCGTTGGTCAGCGCCGCGCCCAGTGCTTCAGGGTGCGGTGTCTGGGCCAGACGGCCACTGTCTGTCACGCGCAGGCATTCGCGCTCAATGCCGTGCAGACACTGCTTGAGCAAGGGGAGATTGGCGCCGAGCAAGCTCAGGCGGCGGTTGAGGAGTGTGCTCAAGATGTATTCCTTCACGCGTCAGTCGCCCCAATATGGGGGTAGAGAGGACGGTCTACAAGGGTAGGGGGAAGGGAACGGGCGTTGTCGCCTGGTTTACCGCGGCCCCAGCAGTGCGCGCGCACTGCCGAAGTTACCGCAGATAGTGCTTTGTGAGCTAGAGAGCGACGAAGGTTCCTTGCGCCTTGGCCACCAGCTTGTCGCCCTGAACTACGTCAGCGTCGACCACCAGCGTGCGCTTTCCTGCGTGCAACACCCGAGCGGTGCACAGCACCTCGCCATCGCTGACGGCGCGCAGGTAGTTGATCTTGCATTCGAGGGTGACGCTCTGCTGGTCGAAGCCGTGGCTGGACGAGCAGGCCAGCCCCATGGCGATGTCCACCAGGCTGAAGATCGCCCCGCCATGAAGCTTCTGGCCACGGTTGCGCAGGTGCGGCGCCACCGCCAGGCTTACCTCGGCAACGCCCGCTTCCAGGCGTTGCAGGCTGCAGCCCAGCAGTTGGCTGAAGGCGCTTTGTACGTACTCCGGCGCCACGTCCATCACTTCTTCTTCAACTGCTTGGCGTTGGCGAACAGGGCAGCCATGGCGTTGTTGGCAGGCGCTGCAGTGGCGGTCTCGCGCTGACGGGGCGCCGGTTGCTGACGGCCACCCCCCTGGCCACGTCCGCCACCGCGGTTGCCTTCGACCTTTTCGCCCGGCGTGTCGCTCATGCGCATGGACAGGCCAACACGCTTGCGCGGGATGTCCACTTCCATGACCTTGACCTTGACCACATCGCCAGCCTTGACCGCTTCGCGTGGGTCCTTGACGAACTTTTCCGACAGCGCCGAGATGTGCACCAGCCCATCCTGATGCACGCCGATATCCACGAACGCGCCGAAATTGGTGACGTTGGTCACCACGCCTTCCAGGATCATCCCAGGCTCCAGGTCCTTGAGGTCCTCGACCCCGTCCTGGAAGGTGGCCGTCTTGAACTCCGGGCGCGGGTCGCGGCCAGGCTTGTCCAGTTCCTGCAGAATGTCGGTCACCGTGGGCAGGCCGAAGGTTTCGTCGGTGAACTTCTTCGGGTCCAGGCGCTTGAGGAAACTGCTGTCCCCGATCAGCGAGCGGATGTCCCGGTCGGTATTGGCAGCGATGCGCTGCACCAGCGGGTAGGCCTCGGGGTGCACGGCAGACGCATCCAGCGGGTTGTCGCCGTTCATCACGCGCAGGAAGCCTGCGGCCTGCTCGAAGGTCTTCTCGCCCAGCCGGCTGACCTTCTTCAAGGCCGCACGGGTGGCGAACGGGCCGTTGGCATCACGGTGGGCCACGATGTTCTGTGCCAGGGTGGTGTTCAACCCCGAAATACGCGTGAGCAGGGCGACCGACGCGGTGTTCACGTCCACGCCGACGGCGTTCACGCAATCCTCGACGACGGCGTCGAGGCCGCGTGCCAGCTTCACTTGCGACACGTCGTGCTGGTACTGGCCCACGCCGATGGACTTGGGATCGATCTTGACCAGCTCGGCCAGTGGATCCTGCAGGCGACGTGCAATCGAGACCGCGCCACGGATCGATACATCCAGGTCGGGAAATTCCCGGGCCGCCAGCTCCGATGCCGAGTACACCGAGGCGCCGGCTTCGGAGACCATGACCTTGGTGATCTTCAGGGCAGGGTACTGCTTGACCAGGTCAGCCACCAGCTTGTCGCTCTCGCGGCTGGCGGTGCCATTGCCGATGGCGATGAGCTCGACCGAATGCTTGGCGCACAGCGCAGCCATCACCGAAAGCGTGCGGTCCCATTCGTTTCTGGGTGCATGGGGATACACGGTGGTGTAGTCGAGCAGCTTGCCAGTGGCATCGACCACGGCGATCTTGCAGCCTGTGCGCAGGCCAGGGTCGAAGCCCAGTGTGGCGCGCGGGCCGGCAGGCGCTGCCAGCAGCAGGTCATGCAGGTTGTGGGCGAAGACGTTGATTGCCTCACCCTCGGCATTGTCGCGCAGTTCCCCGAACAGGTCGGTCTCCAGGTGGGTGTAGAGCTTGACCTTCCAGGTCCAGCGCACCACTTCGCCCAGCCATTTATCGGCCGCGCGGCCGCGGTTCTCGATGCCGACGTGCTCACCGATCATCAATTCGCACGGGTGCAGGGTACCCGGCAGCTCTTCGCCCACTTTCAGCGAGGCGCTGAGCACGCCTTCGTTGCGCCCGCGGAAGATCGCCAGCGCGCGGTGCGACGGCGCGCTGCGCAGCAGCTCGTCATGGGCGAAGTAGTCGCGGAACTTGGCGCCTTCTTCTTCCTTGCCGGGCACCACGCGCGCGCTGAGCACCGCCTCCTGCTTGAGGAAGCTGCGCAGTTTGTCGAGCAGGGCTGCATCTTCGGCGAAACGCTCCATGAGGATGTACTTGGCTCCCTCCAGCGCAGCCTTGACGTCTGCCACGCCCTTGTCGGCGCTGACAAAGCGCGCCGCTTCGCTTTCCGGGGCCAGGGACGGGTCGGCGAACAGGCTGTCGGCCAGCTCGCCCAGGCCAGCTTCCAGGGCGATCTGGCCCTTGGTGCGGCGCTTTTGCTTGTAGGGCAGGTAGAGGTCTTCGAGGCGCGTCTTAGTGTCGGCCAGCTTGATCTCGCGCGCCAGTTCCGGCGTCAGCTTGCCTTGCTCCTCGATGCTGGCAAGGATGCTGATGCGGCGCTCGTCGAGCTCGCGCAAGTAGCGCAGGCGCTCTTCCAGGTGGCGCAGCTGGGTGTCGTCCAGGCTGCCGGTCACCTCTTTGCGGTAACGGGCGATGAAAGGCACGGTAGAGCCTTCGTCCAACAGGCCCACGGCCGCCTCGACCTGTTGTGGGCGTACGCCCAGTTCCTCGGCGATACGGCTGTTGATGCTGTCCATGTAAACCACCTGACGTTCTTGAATACGGAGTCGCCGGTGGGCCTTTCGCCCGGCGGCGCTGGATGAAAGCGGCGCATTATACCCATCGCAAACGGCTTGCGGTGATGGCCTGGCGCCAGTTGGAAGTGGCGTCCTGGGAAAAATCTGCTAACAATGCTCACGGCACGCGTTGCAGCGGCTACGCCATAATGCGCAGCGATACCAGAGGAGTAATTCATGACCGGCACGCCAACTACCGCTGAAGGTGAAAAAATTCTGATCGTCGACGACGATCCAGGGCTCAGCAGCCTGCTTGAACGTTTCTTCACCAGCAAGGGTTACCGTGCCCGCGCGGTCCCCAACACCGAGCAGATGGACCGCCTGCTCCAGCGTGAAGTGTTCAACCTGGTGGTGCTCGACCTGATGCTGCCGGGCGAAGACGGCTTGTCCGCCTGCAAGCGCCTGCGCCAACAGAACAACCAGATCCCCATCATCATGCTCACGGCCAAAGGTGACGAGCTCAGCCGCATCAAGGGCCTGGAACTGGGCGCCGACGACTACCTCGGCAAGCCGTTCAACCCCGACGAGCTGATGGCCCGGGTCAAGGCCGTGCTGCGCCGCCAGGCACCTTCGGTACCCGGTGCGCCGGGCAGCGAGGACGAGTCGGTCACCTTCGGCGACTACGAGCTGTCCCTGGCCACCCGCGAACTCAAGCGTGGCGACGAAGTGCACATGCTCACCACGGGCGAATTCGCCGTGCTCAAGGCCCTGGTGATGCATGCCCGCGAACCGTTGACCCGCGACAAACTCATGAACCTGGCACGCGGGCGTGAATGGGATGCGCTGGAGCGCTCCATCGACGTACAGATCTCGCGCCTGCGCCGCATGATCGAGCCAGACCCGTCCAAACCGCGCTATATCCAGACGGTATGGGGTGTGGGCTATGTGTTCGTACCGGATGGAAACGCCGGCAAATGACGCTGCTGCCTAGATGAAGACGCCGCTTTGGTTTCCGCAGAGTTTCTTCGCGCGCACCTTGTGGCTGGTGCTGATCGTCGTTCTGTTCTCCAAGGCGTTGACCCTGGTCTACCTGCTGATGAACGAGGACGTTTTGGTCGATCGGCAGTACAGCCACGGCGTGGCATTGACCTTGCGCGCCTATTGGGCGGCCGATGAAGAGAACCGTGACCAGATCGCCGAGGCGGCAGGCCTGATCCGGGTAACCGGTGCTGGCGTACCGGAGGGCGAGCAGCACTGGCCCTACAGCGAAATCTACCAACGGCAGATGCAGGCCGAGCTTGGCGAGGACACCGAGGTACGGCTGCGCATCCATGCACCGCCTGCGTTGTGGGTCAACGCGCCCAGCCTGGGCCCGGGCTGGCTGAAAGTGCCGTTGTACCCCCACCCGTTGCGCGGGCAGAAAATCTGGAACGTGCTGGGCTGGTTCCTGGCCATTGGCTTGCTGTCCACTGCCTCAGCCTGGATATTCGTGCGTCAGTTGAACCAGCCGCTCAAACGCCTCGTGTTCGCCGCGCGCCAGCTTGGCCAGGGGCGCAGTGTGCGCCTGCCGGTCAGCGACACGCCCAGCGAAATGACCGAGGTGTACAAAGCCTTCAACCAGATGGCCGAGGATGTCGAGCAAGCCGGGCGCGAGCGCGAGTTGATGCTGGCTGGCGTGTCCCACGACTTGCGTACCCCGCTGACCCGGCTGAGGCTTTCACTGTCCTTGCTCGGCAGCGACAGTGAGCTGAGCGACGACATGGTGCGCGATATCGAAGACATGGACGCCATTCTCGACCAGTTCCTGGCGTTCATTCGCGACGGGCGGGACGAGCCCCTCGAAGAAGTCGATCTTGGCGCGTTGGTGCGTGAGGTGGTCGCACCCTACAACCAGCCCGAGGAACGTGTTCGCTTGTGCCTGGAGCCCATACCGCCGTTTCCACTGCGCCGGGTATCGCTCAAGCGCATGCTGGGCAACCTGATTGGCAATGCCCTGCACCATGCGGGCAAGGGCGTCGAGGTTGCAGCCTATGTCTCGGGGGACGAAAGTGCCCCGTATGTGGTGCTGAGCGTGCTTGACCGAGGGGCAGGGATCGACGAATCCGAGCTCGAGACCATCTTCAACCCGTTCATTCGAGGTGACCGTGCCCGAGGCGGCAAAGGCACCGGGCTGGGCCTGGCCATCGTCAAGCGAATCGCTGCCCAGCATGGCGGCAACGTCGAGCTGCGCAATCGTTCCGGGGGCGGTATCGAAGCGCGGGTACGGTTACCCTTGGGGCTGCTGTTGCCGCGCAACGCTGTCTGATCGCAAGTCTGGCCTGGCGCTTCCAAGGGGCGATTAGCCACCGAGGAAGCAGGCTGGCCCGGTAGGCGACCAGCGGGGCGATCAGCCCTTGCCCTTGGTTCGGGTCTGGTTGGGCCCGCCGTTCTTCTCCAGGTGTTCGAAGATCATGCCGGCTACGTCCTTGCCGGTAGTCACCTCGATGCCCTCCAGCCCCGGTGACGAGTTGACCTCCATCACCAGTGGGCCATGGTTGGAGCGCAGAATGTCGACGCCGGCCACGCTCAAGCCCATCACCTTGGCTGCGCGAATGGCCGTCATGCGCTCTTCCGGGGTGATCTTGATCAGGCTGGCAACGCCACCACGGTGCAGGTTGGAGCGAAACTCGCCCGGTTTGGCCTGGCGTTTCATCGACGCGATCACCTTGTCACCCACCACGAAGCAGCGGATATCAGCGCCACCGGCTTCCTTGATGTACTCCTGGACCATGATGTTCTGCTTGAGCCCCATGAAGGCTTCGATCACAGATTCGGCTGCCTTGGTGGTTTCGCACAACACCACGCCAATGCCTTGGGTGCCCTCGAGGACCTTGATCACCAGTGGGGCGCCGTGGACCATCTGGATCAGGTCCGGAATGTCATCGGGCGAATGGGCAAAGCCGGTTACCGGCAAGCCAATGCCGCGGCGTGACAGCAATTGCAACGAGCGCAGCTTGTCGCGCGAACGTGCGATGGCGACCGACTCGTTGAGCGGGTACACCCCCATCATTTCGAACTGGCGCAGCACAGCGCAGCCATAGAAAGTGACAGAGGCACCAATGCGCGGGATGACTGCATCGAACCCTTCCAGTGGCTTGCCGCGGTAGTGAATCTGCGGCTTGTGGCTGGCGATGTTCATGTAGGCCCGCAGGGTATCGATCACCACCATCTCGTGACCACGCTGGGTACCGGCTTCGACCAGGCGGCGGGTGGAATACAGACGCGGATTACGCGAAAGCACAGCGATCTTCATGCAGCACCTGTCAAGGTAGTGTGGGTGGCCGGAAAGGCGGGTTTGTCTTGTACGTACTTCAGGCCCGGATTGACGACCAACTGGCCGTGAATCAGGGCCTTGGAACCCAGCAACAGGCGGTAACGCATGCTCTTGCGGCAAGCCAGGGTAAATTCGACGGCCCATACCCTGTCACCCAATGCGAGCGTGGTGCGAATGACATAACGGGTTTGGGCGTGGCCATTGGAGCTTCGAATGGTTTTCATGCTCACCAGCGGCGCCTCGCAGCGGCGGTGACGCAATTGCACGATCGAACCCAGGTGCGCAGTGAATCGGACCCACGGCTGGCCATTGCGTTCGAAAGGTTCTATCTCGGTGGCATGCAGGCTGGAGGTGCTGGCGCCGGTGTCGATCTTGGCGCGTAGCCCTGCCACGCCCAGCTCGGGCAAGGCTACCCATTCCCGCAGGCCAATTACAGTCAGATGATCAAATGTCTTCACGAAACGCACCCAGCGGATGAGAGAGTGAACTGTAAGCATGGCGGGGAATTTTTGCATCCGATGCTTACGGTAGTACAGTTCCCCCAATCACGGAATTCGAGGTATCGGGATGGCACAGAAAGTCGAAGATGACGACAAGGTTCGCCTGGACAAATGGCTGTGGGCGGCGCGTTTCTACAAGACGCGTGCGCTGGCCAAGGCGGCCATCGAAAGTGGCAAGGTGCATTGCCGTGGCGAGCGATGCAAACCGGGCAAGGAGCCACGGGTGGGCGATGAATTCGTCCTGCGTACGGGCTTCGACGAGCGCACGGTGGTGGTAAAGGCGCTGTCGGCCGTACGCCGCGGTGCACCGCAAGCGCAGGCCCTGTATGAAGAAACCGAAGAAAGCGTGCGCCAGCGCGAGCAGGCTGCGGCGCTGCGCAAGGCCGGTGCCACCGGTGTCACCACCGATGGGCGGCCGACCAAGAAGCAGCGCCGCCAGATACATCAATTGCACGGAAGCTTCGAGTAGCCAGGGCCGCCAGGCGGCCCAGGCTTAGCGCAGCACGACCATCCGACCGACCAACGGCAACCTGCCCAGCAGCCTGAACAGCGGGGCGGTCCAGCGCACCAGCGCAGCACTGCTTCTGGCCGCCAGGGGCGTGTACAGGCTCCAGCCCAGAGCCAGCACCGCCATCAACAGGCCGCCGATGTAATCATCCTGCCCCCAGTGTGCGCCAGCGACCAGGCGTGGCAGCATGAACAGCACCGCCAGCCCCCAGATCACCAGGTACTGCCCGACGCGGCGACTGAAGACGCTCATGAACAGCGCCCAGATGAGCAATACCGAAGCATGATCGCCCGGGAAACTCTTGCTGGAACGGTCCTTGAGCTCCCAGGTTGCCTCCAGGTGTGGGTAGTAGTCACTCAGGTGCACGGCGCCATCGAGCATCATCGACGGGCTGTTGTGTTGCCAACCGGCAGCGTCGACCCACTTGGAAAACAGTGCTCGAATCACCACTAAGAGCAGTAGCGTGACCAGAAAGCCGAAAAATGCCTGGCGAACCTGGGCGGCCCTGAATACCCAGTCACCCCGGATCAGCGTGGCCAGCAGGATCAGGCCGACGACGATGTCGAACGGGCGCAGGCTGCCGATGGTCCAGATGTAGCGCCAGGCGGTGCTTTCAGCCAGCGGTGCGTTGAGGCTGTGGAACAGCCATTCGTCGAATGTCAGGCACAGCATCTGGCCAACAGGCCATAACCAGAAACACAGTAGTGCGATGGGAAGTAGCGTACAGGCTACCAATGGCCCCCAGGACCACCTCGCTTGGAACAGTGGTCGATTGTCCATAAGATACCTCGATCTCCTAACGGGAATGAGCGCCCGAAACGCTCGACGACGGGATTGCAAATCCCGGCAATTATCTTGTCATTATTTTCAGATAGCCAGACAACCATGAGCGATTTGCCAGATACAGATTTCACCCAACGTTTCATCTTCGACGAGCGCGATGTGCGCGGCGAGTGGGTGTCTCTCGATGACAGCTACGCCGCGGTGTTGGCGCGTCACGAGTACCCGGCGCCGGTCAAGACCTTGCTCGGCGAGCTGATGGCCGCCACCGCGCTGCTGGTCGGTGCCCTCAAGTTCGACGGGCTGCTGATCCTGCAGGCGCGCTCCGCAGGGCCTATTCCGTTGCTGATGGTCGAGTGCTCCGGGGATCGAGACATCCGCGGCATGGCCCGCTACGAGGCCGACCAGATTGCAGCCGATGCCACCCTGTCCGAGCTGATGCCAGGTGGGCACCTGACGCTGACCATCGATCCGGTCAGGGGCCAGCGCTACCAGGGCACTGTCGAGCTCGACGGTGCCGACCTCTCGGAATGCTTCACCAATTACTTCGTGCAATCCCAGCAGCTGAACACTCGGTTCTGGCTGCACGCCGAGGCGGGCAAGGCCCGTGGCCTGCTGCTGCAGCAACTGCCGCGCGACCGTCAGCCCGACGACGAGGAACGTGAAGACAGCTGGCAGCATGTAGTGGCCCTGGCCCAGACCCTCAAGCCGCAAGAGTGGGCCGAAGCCAACGAAACCCTGCTGCACCGCCTGTACCACGAAGATGCCGTGCGTTTGTTCGACGTCCAGCCTCTGCGCTTCAACTGCAGCTGCTCGCGCGAGCGTTCCGGCAATGCGCTGGTAAGCCTGGGTAAAGTCGATGCCGAGGCGTTGGTAGAGGAATGCGGGGGTACGGTGGAGATCGACTGCCAGTTCTGCAATGAGCGGTATTTCTTCGATGCCAGCGATGTCGCACAGCTCTTTGCGGGCGGCGGCACGGACTCTGCCTCAGAAACTATTCACTGAAACGTTTCACTACAGGAGATTCTCCTGTCGAATTGCGCAAAAGCTCGGTTCTGACAGGAGGGGCCTACTTTTTTTGGGCGTTTCTGGCATAATCCGGCCACTTTTTTCGCTGTAGTAGTTTTTCTGAAACGACTACAAAACGTTTGGAGCACTCGGCCTCGGGCCGGATGGGGTATCTCATGACGCAAGCCAACAACACCGTGTACACCGACCTGAGCGTCGATGAGCTGGTAAAAGAAGCGCTGCAACGCGGTGAAGGTGTACTAGCCGACACGGGTGCACTGGTCGTGGAGACCGGCCACCGTACCGGCCGTTCCCCGGCTGACCGTTTCATCGTCGAAGAACCTTCCACCCAGGACGCCATCGCCTGGGGCCCGATCAACCGCAAGTTCCCGGCCGACAAGTTCGATGCCCTGTGGGACCGCGTCGAGGCGTTCAACAACGCCCAGGATCACTTCGTTTCCTACGTCCACGTAGGGGCGGCGGCCGAGCACTACCTGCCGGTCAAGATGACGACCCAGACAGCCTGGCAGAACCTGTTCGGGCGTTGCCTGTTCATCAACCCGGAGCAGTTCAACCCGGCTGGCCGTGGCGAGTGGCAGATCCTCAACGTCGCCAACTTCGTCTGCGAGCCTGAGCGTGATGGCACCAACTCCGATGGTTGCGTGATCATCAACTTCGCCCAGAAGAAAGTGCTGATCGCTGGCATGCGTTACGCTGGCGAAATGAAGAAAGCCATGTTCTCGGTACAGAACTTCCTGCTGCCGGCTGCCGACGTACTGCCAATGCACTGCGCGGCCAACATCGGCGAAGAGGGTGATGTCACCCTGTTCTTCGGTCTGTCCGGCACCGGCAAGACCACGCTGTCGGCCGACGAGAGCCGTTACCTGATCGGTGACGACGAGCACGGTTGGGGTGAAGGTGTCGTCTTCAACATGGAAGGTGGCTGCTACGCCAAGTGCATCGACCTGTCCGAGAAGAACGAGCCGGTCATCTGGAAAGCCATCAAGCATGGCGCCGTCCTGGAAAACGTCGTGCTCGATGCCAACAACCACGCCGATTACAGCGACGTCAGCCTGACCCAGAACAGCCGCGCCGCCTACCCGCTGGAACACGTGGCCAAGCGCTCCGAGGCTAACCTGGGTGGCGAGCCGAACGCGGTCATCTTCCTGACCTGCGACCTGACTGGCGTACTGCCGCCCGTATCGATCCTGAACAACGAGCAGGCGGCCTACCACTTCCTGTCCGGCTACACCGCGCTGGTCGGTTCCACCGAAATGGGCTCGGGCGGCGGCATCAAGTCGACCTTCTCCACCTGCTTCGGCGCGCCGTTCTTCCCGCGCCCTGCTGGTGAGTACGCCGAGCTGCTGATCAAGCGCATCAACGGCTTCAACTCCAAGGTCTACCTGGTCAACACCGGCTGGACGGGCGGTGGCTACGGTGTGGGCAAGCGCTTCAGCATTCCGACCACCCGTGCCGTGATCGCTGCCATCCAGAGCGGCGCGTTGGTCGGTGCTGAAACCGAGCATCTGGACATCATCAACCTGGACGTGCCGAAGTCGGTACCAGGCGTCGAGACTGACTTGCTCAACCCGCGCACCAACTGGGCTGACAAAGCTGCCTACGACGAAGCCGCCAAAGGCCTGGCCAACCTGTTCATCGAAAACTTCAAGAAGTTCGATGTATCCGACGCCATCAAGGCTGCGGGTCCTCAGCTGTAAGCTGAAGCAGGTTGTAGTAAAAGAGCCGCCCTCCGGGGCGGCTTTTTGCTAGGGGCTTCAAAAGGGTTAATTCGATCAAGCGGCTTATTTTCTGGTTCACTGTGTACACCCAATGTGAAGCCGCGAGCCCGTCCGATGATCCAGCCTCCCCAGCGCACTGCCTTTTTCCACGTACATCCGATCCTGACCCGCGCGCAAGACAACGACGCCAACGGCCATATCGCCGGCTCGACCGTGCATGCGTACTTTGAAACGGCCATCCATGCTTTTCTGATCGAACACGCGGAACTGGACCTGCGCGACGGCGAACTGGCGGCGTTTGTGGTCAGCTCGGCGGCAGACTTCTATGCCCTGCCGGGCTTTCCGGACGTACTGGAGGTGGCGCTGGGGGTGACGCGTCTGGCTGGGAGCACCGTGGAGTACCGGCTGGCGCTCTATCGCCGTGGTGAAGCCCAGGCGTGTGCAGCGGGGACGGTGGTGCAGGTGTTCATCGACCGCGCCAGTGGCCAGCCGGTTGCACTACCGGCGCAGTTGATGGCGAAGTTAGCGGCGCTTTTAGAGCGGACCCATTGAAAATCCCGCCATCGAGGTTTAGTCCTGTTAATTCAGGGTCCGCTTCACGGCCCCGCCGTTTTTAAGTGAACAGTGCCCTCAAGGCGGGGTCATACGCGCAGCGGCTACCCTGACCCATCAAGGGTGGCGATGGCGGCCGTGCTTGCGGTGGCCATAGTGGTGACCACGGTCCCAGTGACGACGGTCGTCGTAGTCGCGGCGGTAGCGGCGATGGTCGCGGCGATCATCCTGATCGGCCTTGTTGCCCATGTAGTTGCCCAGGGCACCGCCTGCGCCACCGCCAGCGGCTGCACCAATGTAGCTGCCGGTGGTGCCGCCAACGCTACGGCCTACTACGTTGCCGCCTGCTGCGCCGAGCGCACCGCCGATGGCCGCTTCGCCGCGCTGACGCTTGTCGGCGCCGACCGCACTGCCGGCGGCGCCGCCCAGGCCTGCGCCAATGGCGCCGCCAGTGCTACCACCAATGGACTGGCCTACGACTGAGCCCAGTACCCCACCCAATGCGCCGCCAATGCCGGCCTCGGTGGAGCCGCCTGCCATGGCAACGCCGCTGAGCAAGCCAAAAGACAACAACAGAATCGAGGAGTACTTCTTCATTCAAGAGAGCCTCAAGGAGATGACGAGGCGAATGTGCTTCTATCTACGTCCAGTGGCAACGAATATCCGACGAATTGCACGGGTTGTACACAATTCGTCAACTCATTGATTTATAAGTGAAACTTTATCTTTTTCCTGCGGTCTTACGCTCTTGTGACATAGCCCTGATCCTGCATTGGACCAGGGCTTTTTCATTCAGAGAATTCGTCCGTCGTCCTCGGCGCGTTCCAGCTTGATGGCAATGAACTTGGACGTTGGCGTGTGGCTACCCTCGCCAACGCTCTCCAGCGGTACCAGCGGGTTCACTTCTGGATAATAGGCCGCTGCCTGCCCGGCAGGTATGTCGAACGCTAGCAGGGTAAAGCCGCGCACTCGGCGAACATGCTCATCCCCCCACAGTGAAACGATGTCGACCTTCTGGCCAGGCTTGAAGCCCAGCCGAACGATGTCGGCTTCGTTGGCGAACAACACGTCGCGCTGGCCGCGTACGCCTCGGTAACGGTCGTCCAGGCCATAGATGGTGGTGTTGTACTGATCGTGCGAGCGCATCGATTGCAATACCAAGTCAGGCACCTGGCCGCTGGCACGCACGCGCTCGTCGAGCAGCGAATCTGGCAGCAGGTTGGCCTTGAAGTTGGCGCGGCCATTGGCCGTGGCCCACTCGCGACGGCCGGCGCTATTGCCCAGGTAGAATCCCCCAGGCTGCCGCATGCGCTGATTGAAATCAGAGAAGCCTGCAATGGTGTCGGCGATCAGAGCTCGAATACGGTCGTAGTCGGCCACTAGCCATTGCCAGTCCACAGGGTGTTTGCCCAGGGTGGCAGCAGCGATGCCAGCGATGACCGCGGGCTCAGACCGCATCTGCCGGGACAGTGGTTTGAGCTGGCCGTTGGAGCCGTGGACCATGCTGAACGAGTCTTCGACGGTGACCGCTTGAGGCCCGTCCGCTTGCATGTCGATGTCGGTACGGCCCAGGCAAGGCAGGATAAGTGCCTGCTTGCCGTGAACCAGGTGGCTGCGGTTGAGCTTGGTGCTGATGTGCACGGTCAGTTCGCAGTTGCGCAGCGCTCGCGCCGTGCGTTCGGTGTCAGGCGTGGCCTGGGCGAAGTTGCCGCCTAGTCCGATGAACACCTTGGCGTGCCCCTGGAGCATGGCATGGATGGCTTCGACGGTGTTGTGCCCGTTCTTGCGCGGCACCGGGAAGCCGAAGCGCGCCTCGATGGCGTCGAGCAGGGCGGCCGGCGGACGCTCGTTGATACCCATGGTGCGGTCGCCCTGCACGTTGCTGTGACCGCGAACCGGGCACAGCCCTGCCCCTGGGGTGCCGATGTTGCCGCGCAGCATTTGCAGGTTGACCAGTTCCTGGATGGTCGGCACCGAATGACGGTGCTGGGTAATGCCCATGGCCCAGCACATGATCACGCGTTGGCTTCGGCAGTACATGCGAGCGGCCAGTTCGATGTCTTCGAGTGCCAAGCCCGACTGCTGCTGGATATGCGCCCAAGGCGTGGCATCGACCACCGCCAGGTAGTCGTCCAGGCCGTGCCCGTGCTCGGCGATGAAGGCGTGGTCGAAGACCGCCGGCTCACCCTTGGCCTGCGCCTCACGCTCCCATTGCAGGGCGAACTTGGCCATGCCGCGCAGCATGGCCATGTCGCCACCCAGAGCCGGGCGGAAGAATGCGGTATTGGTGGGGCGGTCGCTGTTGGTCAGCATCTCCAGCGGGTTTTGCGGATGCTGGAAGCGTTCCAGGCCGCGCTCCTTGAGCGGGTTGATGCACACCACCTGCGCACCGCGTTTCACTGCATCGCGCAGCGGGTCCAGCATGCGCGGGTGGTTGGTGCCCGGGTTCTGGCCCCAGACGAAGATCGCGTCGGCGTGCTCGAAATCCTCGAACGTGACGGTACCCTTGCCCACCCCCACGCTCTGCCCCAGCGCCACACCGCTGGCCTCGTGGCACATGTTCGAGCAGTCCGGAAAGTTGTTGGTGCCGTAGGCGCGCACGAAGAGCTGGTAGAGGTACGCCGCTTCGTTGCTGGCGCGCCCGGAGGTGTAGAATTCGGCCTGGTCAGGGCTTGCGAGCTTGTTCAGCTCTCGGCCGATGAGGGCGAACGCGGCGTCCCAGCTGATGGGCTGGTAGCGATCAGTGGCGGCGTCGTACACCATCGGCTCGGTCAGTCGGCCTTGGTACTCCAGCCAGTAATCGCTTTGCTGCAGCAACGAGGTGACGCTGTAGCGGGCGAAGAAGGCAGCGTCGACGCGGCGTTTGGTGGCTTCCCAGTTGACCGCCTTGGCGCCGTTTTCGCAAAACTTGACCATGCCGCTTTCAGGCGAGTCGCCCCAAGCGCAACCTGGGCAGTCAAAGCCGCCGTTCTGGTTGGTCTTGAGCAGGGCACGGATGTTCTTCAGCGGGTTGTCGCTGCCCACCCAGGCTTTGGCCACGCTGCGCAATGCACCCCAGCCGCCGGCAGGGCCGTGGTAGGGCTTGTAGCGAGGAGAGGAGGCTGGGGCGTTTTTCGGAATAGGCTGGTACGAGGTCACGGCTGTTACGACTCCGCCGCCGGGCTGTAGACCCGCGGTGCGCTGTGTTTGGGCAAATGAATGAGGTTGAGGTTGTGCCTGCGTGCCCATTGCAGGGCCAGGCCCGTAGGCGCCGACAGGCTGACCAGGGTCTGGATGCCGGCACGCAGCACCTTCTGGATCAATTCCAGGCTGCAACGGCTGGTGACGATGGCCAGGCCGCCATGGCTGTCGATACCCTGACGCAACAGTGCGCCAATGAGCTTGTCGAGGGCGTTGTGCCGGCCAATGTCTTCGCGGCCCAGCAGCAGTTCGCCATGGCGGTCCATGAACAAGGCCGCATGCACGGCGCCGCAGTGCTGGCCCAGCGGCTGAAAGGCGTCGATCCGCTGGCGCAGGCCGACCAGCCACTGGGCAGGGGGCAACGGTGCGCCCGGCAATTTGGCCAGGTCCGGCAGCGCCTGCTCCAGGGCTTCGACGCCGCACAGGCCACAGCCGCTGGTGCCGGCCAGTTGGCGGCGTTGGTTCTTCAGGTTCCAGAAGGCGCGGCTGGAGATTTCCAGGTCTGCATACATCGAAGCGCCGCTTCCCGACAGTTTGACGTCGTAGATTTCGGCAGTGCTTTCAACGATGCCGCTGCCCACACTGAAGCCAACGGCAAAATCTTCCAGGTCGGTCGGGCTGACGAGCATGACGGCCTGGTTCAGGCCGTTGTACACGATCGCCAGGGCGACTTCTTCGGCCAGTGGCGTGCTGCCGGGCTGGCCATCGCCGAGCTGGACGTAATCATAGGTAGTGCTGGCGGCGGGCATGGCTAACGGTAACGAGGCCGCACACAGCGGTGGCTTGCTGTTCATCCAGGCGTGCTCTTGATCGGCGACGGGCGCCGGCTTACTGAGGCTACAAGCCTAGGCTTGCCTGCCGGCGACGTCTAATTGCTAGGGTCTATGCCGTGATAGACCGCGTCGATAGGTCGCAGTGCGATGACCGATTGAGTCTTGGCCCAGACTTCATTGTCCAACGGTTTCACATCAACAAGGAGAGCGTCATGAGTCTATTCAGCTTTGTGAAGGAAGCAGGCGAGAAGTTGATCGATCTGCTGACCCCCGGCAATGCCAAGGCCGAGGAGCAGTTGAAGAAGCACGTCGAAAACGTCGGGTTGGGTAACCCCAACATCACTGCCACCGTGGAAGGCGACAAGGTGACCCTCAAGGGCGAGGTGGCCAGCCAGGAAGAGAAAGAGAAGATCATTCTGGCAGCCGGCAACATTGAAGGCGTGGCCAGCGTCGACGACCAGATCACCGTCACCGGCCCCGTAGCCCAGGCGGCGCGCTTCGTGACCGTGGAGAAGGGCGATACCCTCAGCGCCATCTCCAAGAAGGTCTACGGCGATGCCAACAAGTACCAGAAGATCTTCGAGGCCAACAAGCCCATGCTGTCGGATCCGAACAAGATCTATCCGGGCCAGGTGCTGCGTATTCCCGAGTAACCGATAGGCCCATCCAGAGGCTTGTCACCGCAACCCGCGCCCATGGCGCGGATTTGCGTTCAAAGACCGTTCAGCAATTCCCGATAGTCTTCCACAGCTGCGAACTCTGCGGTGTCTCGAGGCTGCGCCTGGCTGTCCGGCTGGCGCACCGCCAGCAAATGGCCCACGCCGAATTGCCGGGCACTGCGCAAAATGGGCAGCGTGTCGTCGATGAACAGGCTGCGGGCAGGTTCAAAGCCGATATCGGCCTGCAAGGCATCCCAGAACTGCGGACTCTCCTTGGGAAACCCGTAGTCATGGGAGCTGATCATGCGGTCGAAGTAGGGTGCCAGTTCGATGCGTTCGAGCTTGAGCGAGAGTGAATCGCGGTGTGCATTGGTGATCATGATCACCCGCTTGCCTGCCTGGCCGATCGCGGCCAGAAACGTATCGGCATCGGGCCGCAAGGCGATCAGGTCGGCGATTTCGCGCTTGAGCTCGCGGATCGGCAGGCGCAGCTCACGGCTCCAGAAGTCCAGGCAATACCAGTTCAAGGTACCGGCGTTGCGCTCGAACAGCGGCTCGAGTTCCAGCTGCGCCATCGCCCGGCTCACGCCGTGCAGCTCTGCATAGCGCTGCGGCAGGTGCTCCAGCCAGAAGCGGTTATCGTAATGCAGGTCGAGCAGTGTGCCATCCATGTCCAGCAGGACGGTATCGATGGCGGACCAGGGAAGAACAGGCATGGGAAACTCTCGTTCGGTCGGCAAGCCACGGTATAGTAACCCGTTCACGCCAAGGAGCCCCCCATGCGCCAGAAACCTACCGTCCTCAGCCGCGAGATCGTCGCCAGCAGCCGCCTGTTCCGAGTCGAGGCCGTCGAGTTGCGCTTCAGCAACGGCGTGGAGCGCACCTACGAGCGGCTGGTGGGCCGGGGCAATGGCTATGGTGCGGTGATGATCGTGGCCATGCTCGATGCCGAGCACGCTGTACTGGTGGAAGAGTACTGCGGCGGGACTGACGAATATGAACTGTCGCTACCCAAGGGCTTGATCGAACCGGGCGAGGACGTGCTGGCGGCAGCTGACCGGGAGCTCAAGGAAGAAGCCGGCTTTGGTGCACGGCAACTGGAGCACCTGACCGAGCTTTCCCTGTCCCCGGGCTACATGAGCCAGAAGATCCAGGTGGTACTGGCCACCGACCTGTATGAGGAACGGCTGGAGGGCGATGAGCCGGAGCCGATGGGCGTGGACAAGGTCAACCTGCGGGAGCTGTCGTCCCTGGCCATGCACCCGCAGTTCAGCGAAGGGCGTGCGCTGGCTGCTTTGTACCTGGCGCGTGACCTGCTGATCCAGCGCGGGGTACTGGCACTATGAGCGATCAGCAATTGATGCAGGACGTGGTGGCGTTGGCGCTGTCGGCGGGCGAGGCGATCCTGCCGTTCTGGCGCGCTGATGTGGCCGTCGTCAACAAGGCCGACGACTCGCCCGTCACGGCTGCCGACCTGGCAGCACACCAGGTGATTGCAGAGGGCTTGCAGACCCTGGCCCCGCACATTCCCGTCCTGTCCGAAGAAGACTGCGATATCCCGTTGGCGGAGCGCCAGACGTGGCGCCGTTGGTGGTTGGTCGACCCGCTCGACGGCACCAAGGAGTTCATTGCCGGCAGCGAGGAGTTCACGGTCAACATTGCCTTGATCGATCAGGGCGAGGTGGTGTTCGGGGTAGTATCGATGCCCACTTCGGGGCGTTGCTACTTTGGAGGGCGGGCACTGGGTGCCTGGCGAGCGGAGCGGGGTGAAACCGCGCAGGCCATCCAGGTGCGCGCCACCCCGCCTGCCGGGTCGCCGTTCACCGTGGTTGCCAGCCGCCGGCACTCCAGCCCTCGGCAAGAGGCTTTGCTGAACGGGTTGGGTACTGCGATGGGGCCGCTTGAGCTGGTTTCGGTGGGCAGTTCACTGAAGTTCTGCCTGTTGGCCGAAGGCAGCGCCGACTGCTACCCACGCTTGGCGCCGACCTCCCAGTGGGACACGGCGGCCGCCCAGGGTGTAGTCGAAGGTGCCGGGGGCGAGGTGATTGAGGTCGACGGCCAACCCTTCCGGTATCCGGCGCGCGAATCGCTGCTCAATCCCTACTTCCTTGCTCTGCCGGCGGGGGCTGGCTGGCGAGAGGCCTTGCTTGGGCTTGTTTGATTGGCGAGGGTAAGTGTGGCTTTAGGGGTGGAAAATTGTTCATGGGTAGAGGACCGAAGGGGCCGCAAAGCGGCCCCAGGTTCTCGGCGTCAAGGCCGCCTGTTGATAACCCGCGATCAACCCGCCGCTCACCTGTGCAACACATACTGCCCGCTGAACACCACCGCCGCTTCATCACTGCCAACATTGCTCACCGTCGTTTTCAGCATCAGCCGGGCCCGTCCACGCCGCTGATACATTGCCAGGAACCGCGACCAGTCCTTCTCGTCTGGTGCAGCGCAACTGGCCACGGCAGCGCCGGTAACCGGCAGCGGGTAGCTGATCTGCCCCTCCTGAATGACGATATGCCCATCATCGATGCCCAGTTCCTGTAGCCGCAGGTGCAACCAGCCCCAGCCGGCCAGTACCGCTGCGCAGTAGAGGCTGCCGCCGAACATGGTGTTCTTGTGGTTGACGTTGGCGGCCAAGGGCAGTTGCAGGCGCAGGATATGCTGTTGCCAGTCCAGTACCTCCAGGCCCATCTCCCGGGTCAATGGAATATCGGTGTGAAGCACTGTCTGCAGAGGGTGAATCGGCTCGCTCATCAACGGGTTTCCTCATGGTCGTCGTGGCCACCGCTACCACCTTCGAAGCTCAGGCCATGCTTGCGCAACTTGTCGTGCAGCGTCTTGCGTGGAACACCCAGCGCTTCGGCCAGGCTACGCAGCGAGCCGTGCGGCTGAGCAAGTTCAGCCGTGATCAACGAGCGCTCGAAGTGCTCGACCTGCTCGCTCAGGTTGCCGGTGACCGGGGCGGGAGCGTGGGTTGCAGGCGGCGCCTGGCCATCGAGCGCCAGTTCCAGCCCGAGGGCGAAGCGTTCGGCCGCGTTTTGCAGTTCGCGCACGTTGCCCGGCCAGTCATGGCGCAGCAGCAAAGCCCGTTGCGCGGGTTGCAGGGCGTGCGGCCCCAGGCCATGGCGTTGGCTGGCCGCATCGGCAAAATGCTGGAAGAGCATCAGGATATCGTCGCCACGTTCGCGCAGCGGCGGAATACGTAAGGGCGCCACGTTCAGGCGGTAATACAGGTCGGCGCGAAAACGCCCCTGGTCGGCGGCCTGGCGCAGGTCTTCCTTGGTGGCGGCGATGATGCGGATGTCCAGCGGTATCAGCTGATTGCCACCCAATCGCTCGACGACGCGCTCTTGCAGCATGCGCAACAGCTTTACCTGCACATCCAGGCTCATGCTTTCGATTTCATCGAGGAACAACGTACCGCCATTGGCAAATTCGAACTTGCCGATGCGGCGTTTTTGCGCGCCCGTGAAGGCGCCGGGCTCGTGGCCAAACAGCTCGCTCTCGACCACCGATTCGGCCAAAGCACCAGCGTTGATGGCCACGAAGGGCCCGTCCCGGCGGCTCGACAGGTCGTGCAGGGCGCGGGCGACCACTTCTTTGCCAGCCCCGGTCTCACCAAGGATCAATACGTCGGCTCGCGTGCCGGCCAGTGCGCCGATCTGCTCGCGCAGGCGCTGCATGGCCGCAGACTGGCCCACCAGGCGCGTGGCCAGTTGCTGGCGGTCGCTCAATGCCATGCGCAGGCTGCGGTTCTCCAGCACCAATTGGCGCAGTGCCAGGGCGCGGCGCACGCTGTCGAGCAGGGCGTCGCTGGCGAAGGGCTTTTCCAGGAAGTCGTAGGCACCGGCGCGCATGGCTTGTACCGCCAACGGGACATCGCCGTGCCCAGTGATCAACAGCACCGGCAGCTCGCTGTCCAGGCCATGCAGTTGTTCAAGCAGCTGCAGCCCGTCGATACCCGGCATGCGGATATCGCTGACTACAACGCCTGGCCAGTCTGCCGGGATACGCTCGGCCAGGCCATGGGCATCGGCCAATGCCACCACCTTGAGCCCGGCCAGGTCCAGTGTCTGGCTCAGGGCCTGGCGCAGGTGTGCGTCGTCGTCGACCAGGATCACCTGGGCGCGACTGTCGATCAGTGTCTCGGGGCTCATGCCGAAGAATCCTCTGAATTGGGCAAGGTGGCACCCGGTGGGGCCACGCGCATTTTCAAGGTCAGCAACGCACCGCCCTCGGGGTGGTTGGCCAGCAGCAGCTCACCCCCTAGGGTGCGCATCAGGCTGTCACAGATGGCCAGGCCCAAACCCAGCCCCTGGGTGCGGGTCTTGGTGGTGAAAAAGGGCTCCCTGGCATGCTCCAGTGCTTGACGGCTGAAGCCGGGGCCGTTGTCGCGAATGTACAGATAAACGTAATCGTCCTGCTGTTCGGCACTTATCCACAGCCGGCGCGGGTTGGCCTTCTCGGTCAACGCGTCCAGGGCATTGGCCAGCAAGTTGCCCAGTACCTGGCGCAGGCGGGTTTCGCCCGCCTGTACCCACAGCGTGGCTTCCGGCAGGTCGCGCACCAGCTCAACCGCCATTGCCCGGCGACGTTTGGCAAGCAGGGCCAGGGCGTCGTCCAGGGCCGGTTGCAGGGCTACGCTTTCTGGAGCGTGGCGGTCGCGGCGGGCAAAGGCGCGCAGGTGGGCAATGATCGAGGCCATGCGCCCGGTCAGCTCGCCGATCAGTTTCAGGTTGCCGCGCGCGTCTTCCGTACGTTGGTGGTCCAACAGGATCTCGGCGTTTTCGGCATAGCTGCGAATGGCTGCCAGGGGCTGGTTGAGCTCATGGCTGATACTCGCCGACATGGTGCCCAGCACCGACAGCTTGCCTGCCTGCACCAGTTCGTCCTGGGCCCTCACGGCCTCCTGCTGGGCATTCTCGCGCTCGAGCACGGCGCTTTTGAGGCGTGCATTGAGCCCTTCGAGGTCGGCGGTACGCTCGGCCACCCGCTGTTCGAGTTGCTGGCGCCCGCGGGCCTCGAAATCGATGCGGTCCATATAATGACGGCGCCGCTGCATCACCAGGCCGGTCAGCAGCACGATGACCAGCAGAGCGCCGGCACCGATGGCCGTGACCGTCTGCGCGGAGCGGTCCACCAGGATGCGCGGCGCAAGGATGCTGACCTGCCAGCCGGTTTCTGGAATGGCCCGGGTCTGGGTGATCCAGGCATCGTCACTGATCACCAGCGGCTGGGGGGCCTGGGTGGGGTACGGCTGGATGGCGATGATGGCTTGGCGCTCGGCTGCGGTCAGCGGCCGGGTAGCGCGAAAACGCCACTCCGGGCGTGACGTGAGGATGACCACGCCGTTGTGATCGGTCAGCAACAGTTGCTCGGGCGTGCGGCCCCACAAGGTCTCGGTATGATCGAGGTCGACCTTGACCACCAGCACACCGACGATGCGTTCGCCGTCGCGCACGGCGGCGGCGAAGAAATAACCCCGCTTCGCGGACGTTGTGCCCTGGCCGAAGAAACGCCCCAGGTGCCCGGCCATGGCTTCGTTGAAGTAGGGGCGAAACGCGAAGTTGCGCCCCACGAAGCTGTCGTGTTTGTCCCAGTTGGACGCCGCCAGGGTGTTGCCGCTGACGTCCATGAGGTACATCACTTCGGCGCCGGTCTGCTGCACGATGTTTTTCAGCAGGCGGTTGGCATTGGTGACCGCTTCCAGGCGAAACGGGTCGGCCAGCACCCCGCGCAGGGCCGGCAAATCGCCAAGGATCTGCGGCAAGGTTTCATAGCGGTGCAGCGTGCCCAGCAGGTTGGCGACATACAGGTCGAGGGTCTGCCGGTTCTGCGAGGCCAACTCTTGCCGGTAATAGCGCTCGGCCAGGTGATGCAGCGGCCACAGCAGCGGCACCAGGCACAGCGCCAGTAAGGCCAGGCTGCGCCAGCGAGGGCGGCGAGGAGGTGTGTTCTTGGCGATCATCACATCATTGCGTCAGAAAGTCTGAAGCAATTATGCGCTAGTTAAGGCAGCACTTGTGCTTCTGCCCACGACACGCCCAGCTTGTCCTTGTCTGAGAGCACAGGCGGCTGTTGCAGGCCCCAGTCGATGGCCAGTGTCGGGTCGTCCCAGCGGATGCAGCGGTCGGCCTGTGGGTTGTAGTAGTCGGTGGTCTTGTACAGAAACTCTGCCGAATCGCCCATCACCGCAAAACCATGGGCAAAGCCTGCCGGGATCCACAGCTGACGATGGTTTTCCGCCGACAGGTGCACTGCCACCCACTGGCCGAACGTGGGCGAGTGCCTGCGCACATCCACGGCCACATCGCGGATCTCGCCCTGTACCACGCGCACCAGTTTGCCTTGGGTATTGGCCACCTGATAATGCAGCCCACGCAGCACGCCCCGGCCGGAGCGCGAGTGGTTGTCCTGGACGAACTCGACCTTGGCGCCGGTCAGCCGGGCAAACTCGCGGGCGTTGAAGGACTCGAAGAAAAGTCCTCGGCTGTCGCCGAACACCTTGGGCTCGATGATCAGCACTTCGGGAAGGGTAGTGGGTATCACGTTCATCGGAAGACACTCTGCATGCTGTGCGTTATGACCCTAGCTGGCAGAAGCGTGCTTGTCCTGTCGAGCAAGGCGCGCGGCACTGGTCTGGCCAATGCTAGGGTGAAGGTTGCGCCTGACCGGCGTCACGTATTTGCCGATTATTATCGAAATATTGTGTCGGGCTTATCAGGGTCATGCGGCATTATTCTGTTTAAACACGGATTTATATCGGTTATAAACGCTTTTTACGCCCATACCCTTCCGGGCAGGGCCATGACAGAGGTCAACGATGAAAACCCTCACTTCCACGCCCCGTGCCGATGGTTTCCACATGCCCGCCGAATGGGCCCCGCAAACCCAGGTCTGGATGGTCTGGCCCGAGCGGCCGGATAACTGGCGCCTGGGCGGCAAGCCGGCACAGGCGGCCCATGTCACCCTCGCCAAGGCGATCGCGCGCTTCGAACCGGTCACCGTGGGCGTCTCTGCCGGCCAGTATGAAAACGCGCGTCGCCTGCTGGACCAGCCCAATATCCGGGTTGTCGAACTCAGCAGCGACGATGCCTGGGTGCGTGATACCGGCCCCACGTTCGTGGTCAACGACAACGGCGAAGTGCGCGGCGTAGACTGGGACTTCAACGCCTGGGGCGGGTTCGAGGGTGGCCTGTACGCACCGTGGAACAAAGACGAGGCGTTGGCTGGCAAGGTGCTGGAGATGGAGCGCTGCCAGCGTTATCGCACCGAAGGGTTCGTGCTCGAAGGCGGCTCGATCCATGTGGACGGCGAAGGCACGGTGATCACCACCGAAGAGTGCCTGCTGAACCACAACCGTAATCCGCACCTGAACCGCGAGCAGATCGAAGCCGTGCTACGCGACAACCTCGCGGTCGATACCGTGGTCTGGCTGCCGGACGGCCTGTACAACGACGAAACCGATGGCCATGTCGACAACTTCTGCTGTTACGTGCGCCCAGGTGAAGTGTTACTGGCCTGGACAGATGACGCGAACGACCCCAACTACGCGCGTTGCCACGCGGCCATGGAAGTGCTGCAGACCACCCGCGACGCCAGGGGGCGGGCCTTCGTCGTGCACAAGATGCCAATACCCGGGCCGCTGTATGCCACCGAAGAGGAGTGTGCGGGCGTCGACCAAGTGTCGGGCAGCCAGGAGCGTGACCCTTCGGTACGTCTGGCAGGCTCGTACGTCAACTTCCTGATCGTCAACGGCGGCATCATCGCGCCGAGCTTCGACGACCCGGCCGATGCCGAGGCCAAGGCCATACTGTCGAGCATCTTCCCTGACCATGAGGTGGTGATGATTCCTGGGCGGGAATTGCTGTTAGGCGGCGGTAACATTCATTGCCTGACCCAGCAGCAGCCGGCGCCTGTGCACCGTTGATGGCCCGTGGGGCGCGGCGAGGGTGTACGCTCGCTTCCCAGCCCGGCGACGCCTGGCATGTGTAGTGGCATAGCTTTTGTATTGTTTTTCAAGCAGATAGCCCGGTATCACTGGGTTATCTGCTTGTAACACTACTTGCGTAGGTTAGCTGCTCACGGCCAGGAGTACGTGTAGAAATGAATGCAGCAAGTGAGTCGGCATTGCGCCCATTGGCAATAGACCATGCATCGCTCGAGCGTTTGGCGAAGTGGTTGAAGCACCATGGAAGCAGCAGGGTCAGGACGACCGACCCACGACGGCTACTTGCCGGGCGTTACCCCGAAGGGCTGATCAGCGAGGCTGAGCTTCATGCGTTGATGGCGGTGTGGCGTTAGCCGCGATCCAACGTTCCTCAAACCCTGTAGCACACGGGCAGGGGCAGCCTCGCAAAGGCTGCCCCTGCTGACGTTCAGAAGCTGTAGGTGCCTGTGACGACCAGGCTGCGCGGGTCGCCGACCTGGATCTGCGCTGCACTGGTCGCCGAACTGTAGTAAGTCCGGTCGGCAATGTTGCTCAGCGCCGCCCGCACATCCCACTCCTGGGTGCGGTACCCGGCCAGCGCATCCCAGCGGCCATAACCTGGCAGGACCGTGGTGTTCTGGTTGTCGGCATACCGCTGACCGACCAGCGTCAGGCCTGTTTCTGCGTACCAGCCCAGTTCTGGTTTCCAAGTGACGAACAGGCTGGCGTTACGCTTGGCCACGTCATTGATCCGGTTACCCTGCTGGCCATTGTTGTCCTTGACGATCGTGGCATCTTGCAGACCGACCCCGCCACGCACGTACCAGTTGCCAACCACATTGCCCATGGCGGTCAACTCGATGCCGCGCGAGCGCTGCAGGCCGCTGAGCAAGGTGACTTCCGGGTCAAGCGGGTCGCGGGTACGACGGTTGTACAGCTCCAGTTCATAGACCGCCAGGGTGGTGGTCAGGCGTTGGTCGAACCAGTCGCTCTTCACGCCAACCTCCTTTTGCCGCGTCAGCTCGGGTGCTGTCTCGTTGCTGTTGCCCGGTGCGCCCGGCGTTATACCGATCAGGCCGCCGCCTACTGGCGAGAAGGTCTTGCTCCATGACGCATAGAACGAGTGGTCCTGCCACGGGGTATACACCACCCCGATGCGAGGGCTGGTAGTGCGGCTGCTCTGTTTTTCGGACAGGCTGCGCACCTTGTTGGTGGTCTGAACGTCGAATTCATCGAAACGCACGCCTGCCAGCAACTGCCATTGATCGTTCAGGCGAAGCTGGTCTTGCAGGTACAGGCCTCGGCTTTGCACCACGGTGTGGTTATTGCTCGACATCACCATGCGACCGTTGTGCTGCCTGCTCCGGTCAGGGTCGTACAGGTCCACGGGCGGCACGGGCCTGCCGCCGGCGTTTGCCGCAGCCGCGGTGTACAAAGTGGGGTCGCGGCGTTGGCTGCCGAATTCCAGGCCCAGCAGTAGCGTGTGCCCCAGGCCCAGTGTGTCGAAGGTGCCTTCGGCTTCCAGGGTATTGAACAGGTTGCGGGTGTTCAGGTCCTGCTGCCAGCGCTGACGCGTTACCGTGCCATTGCCGGGGTTATAGGCGGTGGGGTAGGTGTTGTCGAATTCGCTGTCGAGCTTGAACAGGCTCAGGGTATGACGCAGTTGCCACGCATCGTTGAGCTCGTAGTTCAGGCGTGACCGCAAGGACTGCGCCCGGTCATCGATGAAGTCACGCTGTGTATCGCCGTAGGTCGTGCTACGGCTGACATCCGCGGGGCGACCATCGACGCCGGGGATACCGCGGTCCGGCGTGCGGTTGAAGCGGCTGTACTCGTATTGCACCAGCCAGTTCAGCGCCGGCGTGACCTGCCAGCTGACCGAGGGTGCGAACAGCTGGCGGCTACCGTCGACACCGTCACGGAAACTGTTGTTGTCCTGGTTGCCCATGTTCAGGCGCAGGCTGACCGTGTCGCTGGGGTCTGCGCTGAGGTCGGCATACAGGCTGCGCAGGTCCTCGCTGCCTGCCCGTGCCTCCAGGGTGGAACGACGGCCCGCCTCGGGCGCCTTGCTGATGCGGTTGACGATACCCCCCTGGCCGCCCCGCCCATACAGCACGGCCGCAGGGCCTTTGAGCACATCGACCCGTTCGATGCTGTGCAGGTCGCGGATGTACTGGCTGTCGTCGCGCACGCCATCCAGGTAGAAGTCATTGCCGGCTTCGAAGCCGCGAATGCGCACGCTGTCGAAGCGCGTGTCGGCACCACTGCTGACGTTGGGGATACCTTCGAGTGCCTTGCCCAGCGTGTTGCTGCCGTAGTCCAGCACCTGCGAGGTCTTGACCGTATCCACGGCCTGCGGCACGGCGCGTACGGCGGTGGCGGTTCGGGTCGCAGTACTGACCTCACGCACCCGCGGGCTGTCTTTGTCCCGCTCGCTGTCGGCGGTGACGGACAGCTCAGGCAGTGTGGTAGTGGCGGCACTTGTGGGGCTGGCAGCCAGCAGGCATGAAATGGAGAGCGTGATAGGAGCGAGGCGGGAAGGGGCAGGCATGGCGCGCGTTTGACCGGGCAGTAATGAAGGCGCGAATGATAATGGGTGCTATTTGCTAATGCTCGCCTATTCTGGTTTCTGGATTTTTTCGTTTGTATCACTTTGTAACTATCTAGAATGGGAGCTAAGTGAACTTGTCGCCTTGATCAAGATGAGTTTTCAATACCGAGAAGGAATATCCTCCTACAGCTTTAGTTCTAAAGAAAATGCCTCATGAGCGCTCGGTTTTTTAGTTATATCAACCTGCATTTCACGTTTTTTTGACATTTGTAATCGCGCGCCGCTAGGATTCGGCCACGCCTGCTGGCCAATCCGTTTGGCCATGCTGTTGCCAAGGCCGGCCGCGTTTACCGGCAAAGGGCCCTCTGGCAGAACCTGCATAGCGTCGAACCTACGAAGGGGCGTTGGTTCATGGCGTCATTACGCAGCGCGTTTTCGATCAAGGAATAAGGAAAATAACATGTTGAATACCAGGATCAGCCTGGTCGCCCTGGCGATGATCGCCGCGACCCAGGCCCAGGCCAATGACCAGGCCGCCAGCAACGGCTTCATCGAGGACAGCCACGCCAACGTCCTTCTGCGCAACGCCTACATCAACCGTGACAAGAAGCACGGCACCGATGACCAGATCGAGTGGGGCCAGGCATTCATCGGCAACTTCTCGTCCGGCTTCACCCAAGGCACCGTCGGTGTCGGCGTCGATGCATTCGGCCTGTACGCCTTGCGCCTGGACGGCGGCAAGGGCCACAACGGTGGTGGCGGCGTCGACTTCTTCAAGCCGCACGAGACCACCAACGCCGAGGGCAATGCCCGCTCGCCGCACAACCTGGCCCGTGCCGGTGCTGCCGTGAAGTTCCGTATTTCCAACACCGTGCTCAAGTACGGTGACCAGATGCCTGCACTGCCAGTGCTCCAGTACGACGATGCGCGCCTGCTGCCGGAAAGCTTCACCGGCACCCTGATCACCTCCAAGGAAATCGAAGGCCTGGAGCTGAACGCCGGTCGCTTCACCCAGGAAGCGCGCAAGAGCGCCGAACGCCGTGATGGCGGTGGCCTGAAGTCGATCAACGTGTTGGGCGGTAGCTACAAGTTCAACGACAACTTCACCGCGTCGCTGTACACCGCCGACACCGAAGACGTGATGAAGAAGCACTACCTGGGCCTGAACTACGTCTATGCCATCGCCGACGATCAGTCCCTGACCCTGGACTTCAACGGCTACAAGTCGAGCATCGACAACAAGTACGTGCGTGAAGCGGGCCTGAACGGTGACTCGAACACCATCTGGAGCCTGGCTGCTACTTACGCCTACGGCGCCCACTCGTTCACCCTCGCTCACCAGCGCAGCACCGGCAGCACCGGCTACAACTACGGCTGGTACCAGAACCAGGGCGGCGTGGGTGACGGTGGCTCGACCATCTTCCTGGCCAACTCCTACTGGTCCGACTTCAATGCCGAGGACGAGCGTTCCTGGCAGCTGGGCTATGGCCTGGACTTCGGTGCCTACGGTATCCCTGGCCTGACCTACAAGCTGGCTTACGTGGTGGGGGACAACATCAATACCCGCAACGTCGCCAACCCACAGGGCTTCGGCGAAGGCAAGGAGCGCGAGATCTTCAACCAGATCCGCTACGTGGTCCAGGAAGGCCCGGCCAAGGACCTGTCGGTCAAGCTGCGCAGCTCGTTCCTGCGCACCAACAATGCCGTGCGCCAGAACGGTTACAACGACGACGGCAACGAAGTCCGCGTATTCGTCGAGTACCCGATCAGCATCTTCTGATCCGGGCACCCACCCAGGCCACCTTCGCACCGCGTGCGCCGGTGGCCTGAGCCCACGGGCTGCCCACGTCTAGACAGGCAGCTCGATGGTCACGCGCAACCCGCCCCCCTCACGGTTGCGCATCCGCAACGCCCCCCCATGACTGGTCATGATCCGCTCGACGATACTCAGCCCGAGCCCATACCCACCCGATGCCTGGTTACGCGAACTCTCGCCACGTACGAACGGTTCGGTAACGGTCGCCAGCAGGTGCGGCGCAATGCCTGGGCCTCGATCCTCGACGTGAACCAGCACCCGTGGCCCTACGCGCTCCATCGACACACTCACCTGACTGGCATAGCGCAGTGCATTGACCAGCAGGTTTTGCAGACAACGCTGCACCATCAGGGCATCGACGCTCACCACCCCGCCATGACCGTGCACAGGGATGGGTTCGTCGGCAGTGGCCAGCTCCGCACACTGGCGTGCAACCAGGCGATCAATGTCGACCGGCTGCAGGTTCTGCTGCTCACCCGCACGCAGGTAGTCCAGCACCTGACCGATCATGTCGTCCATCTGGGCGATGTTCTGCCGTAAACGCTGCCGGTGTTCGTCATCGGGCATGCGCTCCAGGCGCAGGCGCATGCGCGTCAGCGGGGTGCGCAGGTCATGGGAGACGGCGGCGAGAAAGTAAGCCTTGTCGTTGACCATGGCGATCAGGCGCTGCTGCATGGCGTTGAAGGCTTGCGCGGCCTGACGAACCTCGTCGGGGCCGTCGAGCGCCAGCGGCGGTTGTTTCAGGTTGCTGCCAAGCGCCAGCGCTGCATCCGCCAGGCGGCGCACCGGACGCAGGCACAGGCGCACGGCAATCAGGCACACCACCAGCACGGCAACAATGCGCAGCGCGTACACCCGCAACAGGTAATCGCTGATCAGCAGCCAGGCGGACTCGCCGCTCCAGCCTTGCAGTTCCTGCCCGTCGATGGTCAACCAATGCCCGTCTGCCAACGGCACCGCAAACTGAAGATGGGCCTGGGCCGTGCGCAGGCCGAACAGGCTGCGCCAGACGATCGGCTGGCCCAGTTCGTCGGTCAACTGCACCTTCATCAAATGCACCTGCGGCTCACGGCCAAGCTCGTATTTCAGTGCCTGGTGAAGCAGCAACTCGACCCGTTTGCGCCCGCGGCGTTCGTCCTGCTGCGGTGAGGGCAGCTGCTCGGCGCAGCGCAACTGGTAATGGGGCGGTACCTTGAGCACGCCGGCATGACAGCTGGCCTGCTGGATGAGCGGTGCGCTGCGCGCCGCAATCAAGCGCACGGGAGCTTCGAAGACCTGGGCGAAGCGCACATCGAACCAGATGCTGCTGGACATCAACTGGATGGCCAACGTGCCGCCCACCATGATCAGCATCAGCTGCCCGAACAGCGTGCGCGGCCACAGTCGGCGAGCCCAGCGCATGTCAGGCCGTGGCCTGGCTCTGAGCAATGCTCAGCAGATAACCTTCATTGCGGATGGTGAGGATCTGCGCCACATCGCCGGGCGCATGGCGCAAGTGCTGGCGTAGGCGGCTGACGCACATGTCGACCGAGCGGTCGTCGGGCAGGTGGTCGCGGCTGAAGGCACTGCGCGTCAACTGGTCGCGAGACACCACACGGTTGTTGGCTTCGAGCAATTCGCGCAGCACCCGGTAGTCGGAGCGCGGCAAGGTCAAGGTCTGCCCATCGGGGCGCGTCAGCAGGCGCTTGATGTGTTCCAGGCGAAAGCCTGCAAAGACATGAGCTTCGACCTGGGTCGGCTCCTGTACGGCAGCCTCCAACCGATGGGGCCTGCGCAGCACGGCCTTGATCCGGGCAATGAGTTCCCGGGGTTCGAAAGGCTTGGCCAGGTAGTCGTCGGCCCCCACTTCCAGGCCGATGATGCGGTCCAGTGCACTGCCCTTGGCCGACAGCATGATCACCGCCAGCCCCGGCAGAGCCTGCAACTGACGGCACAGGCTCAGGCCATCTTCACCGGGCAGCATCAGGTCCAGCACCACAAGGTCCACCTTTTGCCGCGCCAGGTGCTCGTGCATCTGCTTGCCGTCGGCAGCCGCCAGTACGGCATAGCCTGCATCGGTCAGGTAATCGCACAGCAGCTCGCGAATCTCGTCGTCGTCATCAACAACCAGCAGGGTTGTGCTCATCTGAAAAAACACCTGTGAGACGGGCGTCATTAGCGCCCATTACGTTGCATTACATCCCCGTACATGTCGGGTGTAGAGCCCGGAGGACTGATCCCTAGAATCCTAACAAAAAATCATCTGCAAATACGAAGCCTTCCCAAATGAATCCCTCAAGCATCGCCAACACCTTCACCGCGTTCACCTGTGGTGGCACCCGCCTCAAGCCCATCGCCCTCTTCGTCGGCCTTGCCATCAGCGGTGGCGTCGTGGCCGCCGACAGCGCACCCTTGGTGCTCGATGCCACGCAAATCGAAGACAGCGCCCTGCTGCCCCAGGACGATGCCGGCCAGCTGGGCTACACCGTCGAACGCACGCGCAGCTCCACCGGCCTGGCGCTGACCCCACGGCAAACGCCACAGTCGGTCACCACCATCACCCGCCAGCAGATGGATGACCGCGCCATCCACAGCATCGAGCAGGCGCTGGAAACCACCCCAGGGGTGACCGCCAGCAAATCCGAAGTGGGCGGACGCACCGATTACCGGGCCCGTGGCTACTCCATCACCAACTGGAAAATCGATGGCCTCCAGGCACCCGGCGCGTCGGACTTCAGCGGTAGCGGCAACGCCCTGAACATGGACCTCTACGAGCGCATCAACATCGTGCGTGGTGCCAACGGCTTGCTCGGCGGAACCGGCGACCCGTCCGCTACCATCGACCTGATTCGCAAGGCGCCCACCCGCACCTTCGGCGGCAGCGCGTACGCCACCTACGGCAGCTGGGACAAACGCCGCCTGGGCGCCGACCTGAACCTGCCGCTGTCCGAAGACGGCCGCCTGCGCTCGCGTTTCGTGGTGACCCAGCAGGACGCCAACTCGTTCCGTGACTACCAGTCCGACCGTTCACGCGCGGCCCTGGCCAACTTCGAGTTCGACCTGGACGATGCCACCACCCTGGGCGCCGGCTACCAGTACGAATACAACAAGGTGGTGGGCGGCGGTTGGGGCGCGAACATCCCCATCTGGTACCGCGACGGCAGCAAGACCGACCTGCCACGCAGCTCCAACCTGGTACCGAGCTGGAGCTTTGGCGAGTACACCACCCGCACCGCCTTCGGCTCGCTGGTGCACCGCTTCGACAACGACTGGTCGCTGGACCTGAAGGCGTCCCAGAGCACGACCGATGCCCTCAACCACCGAGGCCTGGGCAAGGTCAACTCCGCAGGGCGCGGCCGCGGGTTCGGGGGTTACTGGGATCAGGACGGCAGCGGCGCTGTGCTCAACGGCCTGCACAGCTCGAGCGACACCACCCAGCAGTCGGCGCAGATCGACCTGTCCGGCCCATTCCAGCTGTTTGGCCGTACTCACCAGGCCATGGTCGGCTACAACGACAGCCGCAGCGTGCAGTGGTCCCCGGAGTACCGCTGCAGCATGGTCGGCGGCGGCAAGGTTGCCGACTCAGGGGTGGGCTGCCTGTTCCGCGCTAATAACGGCCTGCCCATCAGCGACTGGCGCAATGGCGTGAACGGGGACTACGCCATGCTGGCGTCTCAGACCGGCAAGCACAGCAAGACCACCACCCGCCTGCAAGGCATGTACGCCGCGACCCGCCTGAGCATCACCGACCCGCTGTCGGTGATCCTGGGCGTGCGCACCACCGACTACTCGGCCATCACCCGCAGCGTGGATGCCGAGCGTACCAGCCAGGAAGAAAACGGCGTCGTGACCCCCTACCTGGGCGCGGTCTACGACCTCAACGACACCTACTCGCTGTACGCCAGCTACACCGACATCTTCAACCCGCAAACCCAGGAAACCAGCGCTGGCAGCCGGGTCGAGCCGATTCGTGGGCAAAGCTACGAGACGGGCATCAAGGGCGCCTGGTTCGATGGTCGCCTGAACGCCTCTGCGGCGTACTTCCGCACCAAGCAGGAAAACAAGGCGGTGCTGGACGGCGGCCTGTCGACCCCGACCGGTGGCGATGCCTACAAAGCAGGCTCAGGCCAGGAAACCGACGGCATCGACCTGGAAATCGCCGGCGCCCTGACCCCGGACTGGAACGTGTACGCCGGCTACACCTACCTGCACTTCCGCCGCGTTGACAGCGACGGGCGAAGCGACCCTTCGCACCTGTTCAAAGCCTCCACCACCTACCACCTCAGCGGCCCACTCGACCGCCTGACCGTAGGCGCCGGCGTTACCGCGCAATCCAACATTCGCGCCATATCCAGCCCGGCGGGCCAGCCTGTCAACGGCGTGAGCAGCGGTGCCACCGACGTGAACTGGTCCGGCTACGCCATCTGGAACGCCATGGCCAAGTACCAAGTGACCGATGACACCAGCGTGACCCTCAATGCCAACAACCTGTTCGACAAGCACTACTACACCCGCTACGGGTTCTATGCAGGTGCCGTATACGGTGACCCGCGCAGCTTGTCGCTGACCGTCAACACCACCTTCTGATCTAAGTCGCAAGGACGAACACCTCACCCGCGCCGAGCGGGTGAGGTGTTTCATGCAGGGGTGGAGGCACTCAGAAGGTGGGGGGCTTCGCGTTATCCACAGCGGGCGGCTCGAACCGGTCATCGAAACTGTCCCAGTCCTCGCCGAACAGCTCCACCGGGTGCATGGTCCGGTCGGCACCATTGCCGCACGCCAGCGCCTTGGCCGGGCAATACAGATCGCAGCCCCAGCAAATGCGCTCGGGGTGGCTGGGGTGCTTCGGGAATTTCTTGGCCATGAGGGGGCTCCGGCAAGCAGTACATGGCCTGAGCCTAACGCTCCCATCTCTGTTCGGGTTGACCGAAGTCAAGCACCAGCCAGGGGCATCCGGATCATCACCAGACCCTTTGGTCTCAGAAAACAGGCAGAAACTTCTACGTCGCTTGCCTATATAGCGTAAGGTGGGCGTCCCGATCCGTGAACTGTTTCTGCACAAAACCCCACTAAGCACTTAGCGGGGCGCTGGCGCGTTGCTCAACGGCACCTACCCGAAGGGCTTCTCTCAACTATTCTCAGCAAGGACTTGAACGGATCGTGACAGCTCAGCATGACGTTGAACGGTATTCGGGAGAGGTATGACCCTGCAAAGACGTAACAACGTCCAGGTAGCCGGCGCGGGCGACGTGACCCTCGTTCTGTCCCATGGCTTCGGCTGCGACCAATCCATGTGGCGGCTGCTGCTGCCGCACTTTCTCGAACGTTTTCGGGTTGTCACCTACGATTTGGTCGGGGCAGGGCGCTCGGACCTCAGTGCCTACAAGCACGACAAGTACTCCACGCTGTGGGGCTACGCCAGCGACCTCAACGAAATCATCGACGAATACGCCCAAGGCCCGGTCATCGTGGTCGCCCATTCGGTCAGTGCCATGATCACTGCCTTGGCCGAGCGCCAGCGGCCAGGCCACCTGATGGGGCTGGTCATGGTGGGCGGCTCGCCCTGTTATGTGGACGACGAGGCCTACACCGGCGGTTTCACCGCCGATGAAGTGCACGACCTGCTGACCACCCTCGACGAAAACTACCTGGGCTGGTCCAGCTCCATGGCCCCCGTGCTGATGGGCACCCCCGGTCAGCCGGCCCTGGAGCAGGAACTGGCCAGCAGTTTCAGCCGCACCGACGCCCAGATCGCCCGGCATTTCGCCCGCGTGATCTTCCTGTCCGACCACCGCAAGGACGTAACGGGCCTGCAACTGCCTACCCTGATCGTGCAAAGCACGGGCGACCCCGTCGTGCCCGTGGCAGTGGGCAAATACCTCAACACCGTCATGCCGAGCAGCCAGCTGAGCATCATCGAGAACATGGGCCATTACCCCCAGCTGAGCGCGTCAGGCGCTTGTGCTGCCGCGATGGACCAGTTCTTCACCCACCTTGGCCTCGACCATGGATAACAAGGAGTTGTTGTCTACCCAGGCCTTCTTCGAGCACGCGCCCTGTGCCCTGGTGGTGATGGCGCCCGACGGCACCCTGGTGCGCTGCAACCAGACCCTGGCGGACTGGCTGGGATACGACAGCGCCACCCTGCACGCGATGAGTTTCGATCAGCTGCTGCCCGCCGACGGCCGCGTGTTCCTGCTGACCCACTGGGGCCCACTGCTGAACATGCAAGGGTCCATCTCCGAAGTGAAGATAGCCCTGCGGCACCGCGACGGCCGCAAGCTGCCCATGCTGCTCAGCGGCGTACGCCGCGAAAGCGATGACGGCATTCGCTACCACCTGGCGCTGTTCAGCGCCCTCGAAAGCACCAGCAGCGGCAAGGCCGCCCTGGAAGCCATGCAGCGCGCCGAAGAAATGCTGGCGCAGAAGATAGAAGCCGAAAGCGCCCTGCAACGCGCCCAGGCCGAACTCGCCGCCGCCTACCAGGAAGTCCAGCGCCGCGCCGTCTTCTCCGAACAGATGGTCGCCATCGCCAGCCACGACCTGAAGAACCCCCTGACCGCCATCCAGATGGCCGCGTCCATGCTCAAGCGCGATCTACCCAACGACCGTGCGCGGCGGTTACTGACCGGCATCGACAACTCGACCGAGCGCGCGCTGCGCATGATCGTCGACCTGCTCGATTTCGCCTCGGTCAGGCTCGGCCCCGGCATGACTATCCGCCGCGAGCCGGTGGACCTGGTGCGGGCTGTGGATTATTCGGTAAGCGAGCTGAAGGTCGCCTTCCCCGATGCCCAGATTCGGCATTACGCCCGCGGCCGGTGCGTGGTACAGGTCGACCCGGATCGGTTGCAGCAGTTGATTGGCAACCTGGTGGCCAATGGCGTGGCCTACGGCGACCTTCGCTACCCCATCACCCTGACCACAAACTTCTCGGATGACGGGGCGGTGGTGAGTGTGCATAACCATGGTGCTGCGATCGATGACGCGCTACTGCCCACGTTGTTCGAGCCGATGACCCGAGGCAGCGATTGCCAGGACACGGTGCGGTCGGTGGGGCTGGGGTTGTTTATCGTGAAGAAGATTGCCGAGGCGCATGGGGGGAGTGTGAGCATGTGCTCGGATGAGGTGTTGGGGACACGGTTTGAGGTTTGGTTGGGGTGAGGGGGCTTGGGCAGGTGCGTTCAATTCGCCGAAAATCCTAACCCGTATCTTGCGTAAGCGCCGTCCCATACGAGCAACCACCCAACACCGCATCCGGAACCGAGCGAATCCCAGGGTGGGAGCGGCCTCGCGCCGCGATGGGCTGCGCAGCAGCCCCAACAGCCCGAAAGTGAAACAAAGATTCTTCAGGTTGTCTCGCAGGCCCTAACCCGTATCTTGCGTAAGCGCCGTCCCATACGAGAAACCACCCAACACCGCATCCGGAACCGAGCGAATCGCAGGGTGGGAGCGGCCTCGCGCCGCGATGGGCTGCACAGCAGCCCCAACAGCCTGAAAGCTACACAAGAACCTTCAGGTTGCCCCGCAAGCCCATAACCCTACCGTCAGAGCAAGTAATTCCCGTTGCCGAATCTGAGCCAATTTATGGGTGCATCCCATACCCAGCTATAAAATTCCGGCTGTTGAAGAAAGTACCCAGCCTGTGACGACATTGTCGTACCTAAGCCCGTGTTCCCAGACCACTTGCCCCGCGCCAACAAGACCGTCACTGTAACGACCACTGTCATTACAGCGAGCAACCCATCATGGCCTCCATCAACGTCCGCATCGACGACGATCTCAAAACCCGAGCCTATCGTGAGCTTGAGCGCTTGGGCGTGACGCCCTCGGAGCTCATGCGTCAGGCATTGCAGTACGTGGCCGAGCGTGGACAGCTACCGTTCAGGCCTGTGCTCATGACGGATGAGGATGAAACGCTGCTGGCGACCGTTCGCGAGCGTCTTGCTGACCCTCAGCGGGTGAAGGTTTCTCTGGATGACCTATAGCCTTGAGTTTGATGCGAGAGCGCTGAAGTAATGGCAGAAGTTTTGGATATGATCCGGCAACAACTCGAGAAAAACTCGTCTCGGTTTTGCTAAATCCCAGAGTCGAAGTGAACCGGCTACACAGCTTGCCGGATTACTACGAGATCAAGCTGCGTAGTAGCGGCTACCGATTGGTCTATCAGGTGATCGATCAGGAGGTTGTTGTATTTGTGGTAGCTATCGATAAGCGCCAACGAGAACAGGCTTTTCACAAGGCGGGTTTTTTGGAGCTTCCAAGGCATTCGGTAGAAAGCGATGGAGCTGGATATGGTCCGGCACCAGGAGTACGAACTAACCCGTACTCTATTGATTTTTTTGTATGT
>NZ_JBJJMO010000038.1:0-43586 GCF_046231935.1 Pseudomonas sp. KCJK9111
CCAGGACTTGCTGGCCCAGCCCAGCCCTTTCACCAATACCGTGCACCTGTCGGCCCAAGCCCGTGAGGCGGTACTGGCGTGCGGCATGCAACGCCTGCTGCTGCTTGGCCTGGACCGGACCAATGACTGCCTGCGCGTGCAACAGGCGGCCGGGCTAGCGAAAGAGGCGACCAGCCTGGTATTGCCGGTGGCGGCGAACAAGCTGCTGCAAAAGCTGATGTCCAAGGCCGGGCAACTGCGCATCACGCCCGAGAACCACACGCAGTTCGCCTCGTTGTTGCCGCCGCCCTTGCGTGCCCTGTTCCGAGGCGAGCATGTCCTGCTGCGCTCGCTGGCGGTCAATGACCAGGTGGTCATGTTATTGGTGGCCGACCAGGGGTGCCGGCCCCTGGCCGACCTCAGCGTGCAGGCTTTTGGCAAAACCTCGCAATGCATCGAACGGGCGCTGTCGGTGTTTGCCAACCGCAAGGGCTGAGCCTTGCGCTACAATCGCCCCCTTTGCACACTGGAGACCGTGGATGACCGACTTTTCCGGCCTGCCGCTGGTGATCGAAGCCGCCGACCTGTTGCCACGCCTGGGCTCGCCCGACTTGATCCTGGTCGACCTCAGCAGCGCCAATCGTTACGTCAGCGGGCATATCCCGGGCGCGCATTTCGTCGAGGGCAAGCGGACCCAGCTCGGCCAGCCGCCTGCGCCTGGGCTGCTACCGCCGCAGAGCGACCTGGAAAAGCTGTTCGGCGAACTGGGCCACCGCAGCGATGCGGTCTACGTGGTGTATGACGATGATGGCGGTGGCTGGGCTGGCCGCTTCATCTGGTTGCTCGATGTGATCGGTCACACCCGGTACCACTATCTCAACGGTGGCATCCAGACCTGGCCGGCCGACCGGCTCAGTACCGATGTGCCTGCCAAGGGTACCCGGCCGGTGAGTTTGCAACTGCATTCGGAACCCACCGCCACCCGCGAGTACCTGCAAAGCCGCCTGGGCGCCGATGACCTGGCCATCTGGGATGCTCGCGCCCCACAGGAATTCACCGGCGAAAAAATGCTCGCGGCCAAAGGCGGGCACATACCTGGTGCGGTCAATTTCGAATGGACCGCCGGCATGGATCTCAATGACCATCTGCGCATCCGCCCGGACATCGCCGAAGTGCTGCAGTCCCTTGGCATCACGCCTGACAAGGAAGTGATCACCCACTGCCAGACGCATCGCCGCTCCGGCTTCACTTATCTGGTGGCAAAGGCCCTGGGCTACCCGCGAGTCAAAGCGTACGCTGGCTCCTGGAGCGAGTGGGGCAACCACCCGGACACGCCTGTCGAAGTTTAAGGAAACTGAATGAAATCCCGTCTGTTCATCATCAGCCAGTACCTGCTGCCGCATCACCTGCTGTCGCGCCTGGCCGGCTGCGTTGCCGAGTGCCGCGCCCGCTGGTTCAAGAACGCCTTCACCGCCTGGTTTGCCAAGCGCTACCAGGTCGACATGCGTGAGGCGCTGGTCGAAGACTTGACCGCCTACGAGCACTTCAACGCATTCTTCACCCGCGCCCTGAAACCAGGCGCACGCCCCCTGGACCAGACCCCCGGCGCCATCCTGTGCCCGGCCGACGGTGCAGTGAGCCAGGTTGGCCCGATTGAGCACGGCCGCATCTTCCAGGCCAAGGGCCACAGTTACAGCGCACAGGAACTGCTGGGCGGCGACCCGGCCCTGGCAGCCCCCTTCATGGGCGGCGAGTTTGCCACTGTCTACCTGTCACCCAAGGACTACCACCGCGTGCACATGCCGCTGGCAGGCACGCTGCGCGAGATGGTCTACGTGCCGGGGCGGCTGTTCTCGGTAAACCAGACCACCGCAGAAAACGTGCCCGAACTGTTCGCTCGCAATGAGCGGGTGGTCTGCCTGTTCGACACCGAGCGCGGCCCGATGGCGGTTGTCTTGGTCGGTGCCATGATCGTGGCCTCCATCGAGACCGTCTGGGCAGGGCTGGTCACGCCGCCCAAGCGCGAGCTCAAGACCTTCCGCTACGACGATGCCAGCCGTGCGCCAATTCACCTGGAAAAAGGCGCCGAACTGGGTCGGTTCAAGCTGGGTTCGACGGCGATCGTGCTGTTCGGCCCCGACCAGGTCAAATGGGCCGATCACGTGGGCGCCGCCTCGGCGGTGCGCATGGGCCAGCTGTTGGCCACGCCGCTGCAGGCGTGATGGCCCGAGACGTGGCCCTAGGGTTCGGGCGCTAACGCCAAAACCCTGGGGTCTGCGCAGGCTGGATCAGCCGCGGGTATCGCGATCGCGCAGGCCCAGCAGGTACAGCACACCATCAAGGCCCAGCGTGGAAATCGCCTGCTTGGCCGACTGACGCACCAGCGGCTTGGCGCGGAAGGCCACGCCCAGCCCCGCCAACGCCAGCATCGGCAGGTCGTTCGCGCCATCACCCACGGCGATGGTCTGTTCCAGTTGCAGGCCCTCCTCACTGGCCAGTTGCTGGAGCAGCTCGGCCTTGCGCTGGGCATCGACGATAGGCTCCACCGCCACGCCAGTCACCTTGCCGTCGACCACTTCCAGCTCATTGGCAAAGACATAGTCGATGCCCAGGCGCGCCTGTACCTGGCGGGCGAAGTAGGTGAAGCCACCCGACAAAATGGCGGTCTTGTAACCCAGGCGCTTGAGCTCGGCAAAGAGGTTTTCCGCGCCCTCGGTCAAGCGCAGCGATGCGCCGATTTCATCCAGTACGCTGACATCCAGGCCCTTGAGCAGCGCCATGCGTTCCTTGAAACTGGCCCGGAAGTCCAACTCGCCCCGCATGGCCCGCTCGGTGATTGCCGCGACCTGCTCGCCCACGCCAGCGGCCTTGGCCAGCTCGTCGATCACTTCGGCCTCGATCAGGGTCGAATCCATGTCGAACACGGCCAGGCGGCGGTTGCGGCGGAACAGGTCGTCCCGCTGGAAGGCGATGTCGATGCTCAGGGCCTCGGACAAGGCAAAGAACTCGGCGCGCAACGCCTGGCCATCGTCAGGCTCGCCGCGAACCGAAATCTCCACCGCGGCCTTGCCCTTGCTGGTGTCCGCGTCCAGCGCCACTCGAGCCGACAGGCGCTCGATGCGCTCGATGGTCAGCCCGTGCTGGCTGATGATGGCGCTGACACGCTGCAACTGGTCGGGCGAGATCTTGCGGCTAAGCAGGGTCACCACGTGCCGTGCTTCACCATGGCCATCGGCCCAGTGCTGGTAGTCCGCTTCGGAAATCGGTGTGTAGCGCGCCTGCAAGTTCAGCTCGTGCGCCTTGGCCTGGACACTCTGCAGCAGCTTGGTCGCCACTTCGTTATCCGGGATATCCACCAGGATGCCGAACGACAGCGTGCCGTGCATCACCGCCAGGCCGATGTCGAGAATGCTCACACCGCCCTGCAGCAGGACGCCAGTGATGGCAGCGGTAAGACCGGGGCGGTCCTCACCGGTGATGTTGATCAGGACGATTTCGCGCACAACCAGGCTCCGACTTCGATGAAAAATGCGCATTCTACCGATTTTCCGTGACCATCGGGCGCTAACGATACTTTGCCGACAAAACCCGTGTCGCTATACTGCCCCCCACTTCATGCCATTAAGAGCCGAGCTCAGTGAACCGGCCCACCTCAGTCAAAACAGACAATTTCTTCCTGATGATCTATCGCGCCCTGAGTCAACGTCGCGTGCCATTGGCATTGCGCATCGCCTGCACCAACATTTTCCTGGTGGCCCTGGCGCTGGTGATCTATGCCTGCGTAATGGGGTTGCAGTTCAAGCAGGCCATGCACGACCAGGCCGATGCCGTGGGCCAGAGCCTGACGACCCAGACGGCCACGTCGGCGACCGAGTTGCTGGTGGCCAACGATATCCTCAGCCTCAACGTGCTGCTGGGCAACCTGGTGAAGAACCCGCTGGTGGCGCATGCCGCCATCTACAGTGTCGACAACCGCATCCTTGCCGAGGCAGGCCAGCGTCCGCGCAACAGCCTGCTGGGTGAGGCCGAGGGCGTCTATCAGACCAAGATCACCTTCCAGGACGTGGCCGCCGGGCAACTGCGCATGAGCCTGGACATGAGCCAGTTCCAGCAGCCCATGCTGATCAGCATGCAGAGCATGGCTATCCTGGCGGCCATTCTGCTGGTGCTCGCCCTGACCTTGAGCCTGCGCCAGGGCCGATTCATCACCTTGCCGCTGCTGCAACTGCGGGTCTGGTTGCGCGACCCGCAGTATTACACGCCCGCCACCGACCGCCAGGACGAGATCGGCGACATCGCCCGGCAACTGCACGCCCGACTGGCGCCACCGCCTCCGCCAGAGCCGGAACCGGAGCCCGAGGAAGACGAGCACTTCGATGAAGCGCCCGCCCCCGTTTCCAAGCCTGCCCAGCGCACTACCGTGACCAGCGCGGACGATGACGACGAGGCATTCGCCGGCCTGCTGGACGACACACCGGCGCATGCGATCGAAGTGGAGTCCGATGAGCCCCAGTTCAGCGCAGTGCTTGCCGTGCAGCTGGGTTCCCAGGAGCAGCTGCGGCGTTTGCCGCGCACCCGCTTGACCGAGCTTACCGAGCGCTATCAGGAGTGCCTGGAGCATGCCGCCTCACTGTACGAGGGCGAAACCCACACCCTCAACGATGGCAGTACGTTGGTCCTGTTCCACAGCCGCCAGTGCGGCGAGGACTACCTTACCAATGCCATCTGTTGCGGTGAGTTGCTACGTGCCTTGGGCCATGCCTTGCAGATCGACGTCGCTGACAGCGGCATCACCTTGCAACTGCAACTGGGCCTTGCCATGAGCAATGACCTCGATGGCCTGGAACTGGTCGACCTGCTGATGGCTGAGAAAGTGCAGGATGCGCTGGCACTGTCTCAACACAGCCGCAACCTGCTGCTGGTCGAGCGCAAGGTCAACGACGACGGTTTGATCCGCCAGCGTGCTCGCATCCGCCCCATTGCAAGCCCGGAAGGCGCCTGCTGTGTGGAGCGCTTAATGGAGCCATACCCCTCGATGCTGGAGCGCCAACTGGCCCGCATGCACGAACGCCGCGCCTGAGCCATTACAGGGTCGCTGCGCGGCGCCGTACAGCGCCCACGAAAAAGCCCGCCTTGATGCGGGCTTTTTCATGGCTGGTCTTTGATCAGAACCGATACACTTCCATGTCGGTACGAATCGGCGAGGCCATCGGGATTTTGGATTTCTCGGGCTGCTTCTTGACCTGCACAGGCGCTGCAGGCTTCTTGGGTGCGGCTTCGGCGATGGCCGGCTGGTTTGCCAACGGCTTGACCGCAGTGCTTAGTTGCTCGGCCAGCTTCTGCAGCAGTTGCCCTTGCGCCTGGACCTGCGAGGCCTCGCTGCCTTCATGCTTCTGCTCTAAATGTACGATGCGGTTGTCACGCACCTGACCACGGCGGTCGAGCACGCGCCATTGTGCATCCAGAACCGCGGGTTGGTTCTTGCCAGAGTCCAGTCGCGTGATCGATAGCAGCACTTGCACGTCCGGGCTGAAACCTGCCGTCGCCGGCGCCAGCACCACGCGCTGGCTGTCCAGACGCCAGGCCAGCTGCCGCACCAGCAACTGGTCGATATCCGAGGACAGGCTGCCGGCCCAGCGCCCGTCGGTCGCAGCACTGAGGCTGCCGTCGGCCTGGCGTTGCAGGAACGTCTCACGTTGCAGATAGTCGGCCACCGAAACCGGGCCGAGTACGACAGCCATGCCCGCATGTTGCGACGGCTGGCCAGGATCACCGCTGTCGAGCTGGTACAAGGCAACCGGCTGGTGCATGGTGCACCCGCCAAGGCCCAATAGACCCGTCATCAACAGCGCAAAGGGAAGGCGCAGAAATTTCATCATCCCATCCAGGCGGCTGCCTTCAGGCACGCCGCAGTGATACGTATGGATTCAAACGGGCACACGGCTACGCCGGCACCGCAGGGGGCATATCATCCGCGAAATAAGTGCCCGACTCCAGCATTTCTGCCCGCAACGGCGGTGAAATCGCCATTGCGGGCCTGTCGGATGCTCAGGCGGGCAATTCGACCTGCAGCCCATCGACTCGCTGGAAGCCACGGGGCAACTTGCTGCCGCGCCTGCCACGCTCGCCCTTGTAGTGCTCTAGGTCATCGCCCTTGAGTGACAGGGTCCGCTTGCCGGCTTGCAGCACCAGCGTGGCCCCTTCGGCCACCACGGCAAGGTCGGTGACGTACTCTTCCCGGCTGGCGACCCGGTCACCGGGCACGCCGATGATCTTGTTGCCCTTGCCCTTGCCCAACTGCGGCAGATCACTGACCTTGAACACCAGTAGACGGCCTTCGGTGGTTACCGCTGCCAACCAGTCCTGCTCCCGGTTGGCCACCGGTCGCGGCGTCATCACCTTGGCGCCGTTGGGCAGGCTGAGCAGCCCTTTGCCGGCCTTGTTCTTGGCCTGCAGGTCTTCACCCTTGACCACGAACCCGTAGCCGGCATCGGAGGCCACCACGTAGAGCGCATCGTCTTCGGGCAGCAGCACGCACTCGAAAGTGGCGCCCGGTGGCGGCGTCAAGCGCCCGGTCAGGGGCTCGCCCTGGCCACGGGCTGACGGCAGGCTGTGGGCGGCCACCGAATAACTTCGGCCGGTGGAGTCGATGAGCACGGCAAATTGGTTCGAGCGCCCTGCGGCTGCGGCCTTGAACCCATCCCCGGCTTTATAAGACAGGCCCGTGGCATCGATGTCATGCCCCTTGGCACACCTTACCCAGCCTTTCTCCGACAGCACCACCGTGACGGGCTCGGTCGGCATCAGCTCGTTTTCCGAGAGCGCCTTGGCTTCTGCCCGCGCCACGATGGGCGAGCGTCGGTCATCGCCATAGGTCTGAGCATCCTTGATCAATTCGCTGCGCACCAATTTGCGCAACTTGGCCTCGCTGCCCAGCAGTGCCTGCAGCTTGGCCTGCTCCTTGAGCAGCTCGTCCTGCTCGCCACGGATTTTCATCTCTTCCAGCCGAGCGAGCTGGCGCAGGCGGGTTTCCAGGATGTAATCGGCCTGGATCTCGGTGAGGGCGAAGCGGGCGATCAGCGCCTGCTTGGGATGTTCCTCGGTACGGATGATATGAATCACTTCGTCCAGATTGAGGAAGGCAGTGAGCAAGCCGTCCAGCAAGTGCAGGCGTTTTTCGACCTTGTCCAGGCGATGCTGCAAGCGCCGCCGGACAGTGCCGGTACGGAACTCCAACCATTCCAGCAGCAGCGCCCGCAGGTTCTTCAGTTGCGGGCGGCCGTCCAGGCCGATGATGTTGACGTTGACCCGGTAGCTGCTTTCAAGGTCGGTGGTGGCGAACAGGTGCTGCATCAGCTCGTCGGCATCCACGCGATTGGAGCGCGGGATGATGACGATGCGGCAGGGGTTTTCGTGATCGGACTCATCGCGCAGGTCAGCGACCATCGGCAGCTTCTTGGCCTGCATCTGTGCGGCGATCTGCTCCAGTACCTTGGCGCCGGACACCTGGTGCGGTAACGCCGTGACGACGATATCGCCATCCTCGACCCGGTACACTGCACGCATGCGAATCGAACCACGCCCGCTTTCATACATCTTGAGAATGTCGGCCCGAGGCGTGACGATCTCTGCCTCGGTCGGGTAATCGGGCCCCTGGATGTGCTCGCACAACTGCTCGATGGAAGCCTTTGGCTCGTCGAGCAAGCGCACGCAGGCACTGGCCACCTCGCGCAGGTTGTGCGGCGGCACGTCGGTGGCCATGCCCACGGCGATGCCGGTGGTGCCGTTGAGCAGAATGTTGGGCAGGCGCGCGGGCAACACCGCCGGTTCCTGCAAGGTGCCGTCGAAGTTGGGCACCCAATCCACGGTACCTTGGCCGACTTCGTCGAGCAGCACCTCGGCATACCGCGACAGCCGTGCTTCGGTATAACGCATGGCGGCAAACGACTTGGGATCGTCCGGCGCGCCCCAGTTGCCCTGGCCGTCCACCAGTGTGTAGCGGTAGCTGAAGGGCTGCGCCATCAGCACCATGGCCTCGTAGCAGGCCGAGTCCCCGTGGGGGTGGAACTTGCCGAGCACATCGCCCACGGTGCGCGCCGACTTCTTGTGCTTGGCATCGGCGTCCAGGCCCAGCTCGCTCATGGCGTAGACAATGCGCCGCTGCACAGGCTTGAGGCCGTCGCCGATATGCGGCAAGGCCCGGTCCATGATCACGTACATGGAGTAGTTGAGGTAGGCCTGTTCGGTGAAGTCAGCCAACGAGCGGCGTTCGACGCCGTCCAGACTGTCTTGTAGTTCGCTCATGCGAGCCTCGTCATTTCAGGTTCTGGCGCAGCAGCATGGTGCCGCCGCGCTGGGTAAATTCAAGTTGTTTCAAGGCGCTCATGCCCAACAGCACGGTGGTGCCATCCAGGCCCGGCACCACGATCGCGCGAATGTCGCGCAGGTGGATATCGCCCAATTGCAGGCTGTCCAGCCGGGTGCGATAGCCTTGTGTGCGACCGTTGGCGGTGCTGACGGTCACCGGGCTGCCACGCTTGAGCGCAAGGCCGTCGGCCAGGGATTCGGGTATGGCGACATCGGTGGCACCGGTGTCGAGCATGAAATGCACCACCTGGCCATTGATGGCGCCATCGGCGACGAAGTGGCCCTGGCCATTACCCAGCAGGCGCACCTCGACAAACCCTTGTCCATGGGAGGACTGGACCTGGGCATTGGGGTTGCGCTGGCGGTCTTCCCATTGCCCGAAGAAGCGCGTGGCCAGGAACAGCGCCGCCGCCCAGGCCAGGATCATCAGCACCCTGCCCGCCCGCTTGCCCGGTGCCTGGCTCACGGCTTGGTACTCCAGCCGCCGGCAGGGGCAGCAAAGCGCCAGACGATCGGCCGGCGCTCGCCATCGGCACGCGCGCCTTCATTGTTGTCCAGGCCGATCCACGCCCCCTCGGCGTCGACCACTAGCGCCTCGGCCACACCGAACAGCTGGTCATAGCGGCGTGGCTCGGTCAACGCGTCGGCCGCAAACGACCAGCAGCGCTCGATCTGACCGCTGTCGGCATCGCGGCGACAGATGCGATAGGCATTGCGCTCGAGCGTGAACAGTTTGCCGTCGAACCAGGCCAGGTCGGCAAAGTCCCGCGAAACCGGTCGCGCATCGGGTAGCTGCGGCGGCTGCATCTCTACACCGGCTTCGCTGAACAGGACGCAGCGTCGCCCGCAGGCCCACACCGACTGTTGGCGCTCGATGGCCACCAGCCCACGGCGCTCACGCTCGCCAGCCAGCCACAGGCGATCGCCGGCAGGGTTGACGGCCACGCCTTCGAACAGCGCATTGAAGTTCAGCAGCATGCCGCTGGCCCGTGCCTGGCGCACCATGGCCGAGTCGATCTTCAGCCAGTGCGGCGCGCCCGAAACAGGCAGTTGCAGCACGGCGGCATGCGCCTCGCTGACCAGGTACAGGTTGCCGGCCTGGTCACAGGTGATGCCCTCGAAATCAAGGTCGCCACCGCGCAGCCACGACGCCAGCCAGGTCCGCATCTTCAGCCCCCACGGCAAGCCACTCTCCGGCACCGGTGGTGGGTCGAACGCCACTGCCTGCGCCTGCCACGCACCGTCCTTGAGTTCGAAACGGTAGAGGCGGTCGTCGTCCCGATCCGAGACACCCCATAAGCTACCCCGGCATTGCGCAAGGCCCGACAGGTTACCGGCACGCATGCCATCGACGGGATGCTCGCCGATCAGTTCAAGTTCAGGCCAGGTGTCTGCCAGGGTCGGCAAGGCCACCAGCGGCAGGCAAGCCGCCAGGAGCCAACGAATCAAACCATGACCTCGGCCAGGTTGCCCTTGGTTTCCAGCCAGGCCTTGCGATCCCCGGCACGCTTCTTGGCCAGCAGCTTGTCCATCAGCTCGCATGTGGTCTGCACGTCGTCCAGGGTGAGCTGGACCAGGCGCCGAGTGTTGGGGTCCATGGTGGTTTCGCGCAACTGGGGCGGGTTCATCTCGCCCAGGCCCTTGAAGCGGGTAACCTGCGGCTTGCCGCGCTTTTTCTCTGCCACCAGGCGGTCGAGAATGCCGTCTCGTTCGGCTTCATCCAGGGCATAGTAGATTTCCTTGCCCAGGTCGATACGGTACAGCGGCGGCATGGCCACATACACATGACCGGCTTCGACCAGTGCCCGGAAATGCTGCACGAACAGCGCGCACAGCAGGGTGGCGATGTGCAGGCCGTCGGAGTCGGCGTCGGCCAGGATGCACACCTTGCCGTAACGAAGCTGCGCCAGGTCGGTAGCGCCTGGGTCCACGCCAATGGCGACGGCGATGTTGTGCACTTCCTGGCTGGCGAGCACTTCACCGCCGTCCACTTCCCAGGTGTTGAGGATCTTGCCGCGCAGCGGCAGGATCGCCTGGAACTCTTTGTCACGCGCCTGCTTGGCCGAACCACCGGCCGAGTCGCCCTCGACCAGGAACAGCTCGGCGCGCATCGGGTCCTGGCCCGCGCAATCGGCCAGCTTGCCCGGCAGTGCGGGGCCCTGGGTGATGCGCTTGCGCTCGACCTTCTTGCTGGCCTTCAGGCGGCGACCGGCGTTGCTGATGGCCAACTCGGCCAGCTGCATGCCCAGCTCCGGGTGGGCGTTGAGCCACAGGCTGAAGGCATCCTTGACCACGCCTGAGACGAAGGCGGCGGCTTCGCGCGAGGAAAGGCGTTCCTTGGTCTGCCCGGAGAACTGTGGGTCCTGCATCTTCATCGACAGCACGAAGGTGATGCGCTCCCAGACGTCTTCCGGGGCCAGCTTCACGCCACGGGGCAGCAGGTTGCGGAACTCGCAGAACTCACGCATCGCGTCCAGCAAGCCTTGGCGAAGGCCGTTGACATGGGTGCCGCCCTGGGCCGTGGGGATCAGGTTGACGTAGCTTTCCTGAATGCTGTCGCCCCCTTCGGGCAGCCACAGCAGGGCCCAGTCGACCGCTTCCTTGTTGCCGGCCAGGCTGCCGCAGAACGGCTCGTCGGGCAGGCGCTGGAAGTCACTGACCGAATCCACGAGGTAGGAGCGCAGGCCGTCTTCGTAGTGCCACTCCACCTTCTCGCCGCTGGCCTTGTCCTCGAAACTGACCAGCAGGCCTGGGCAGAGCACGGCCTTGGCCTTGAGTACGTGCTTGAGCCGGCTGATGGAGAACCGCGGGGAATCGAAGTACTTGGGGTCGGGGCTGAAATAGACGCTGGTGCCGGTGTTGCGCTTGCCGACCGTGCCGACCACTTCCAGCTCGCTTGACTTGAAGCCATCGGCAAAGGTCATCTGGTATTCGTTGCCGTCACGCTTCACCCGCACGCGCACCTGCGTGGACAAGGCGTTGACCACCGAAATACCGACGCCATGGAGGCCGCCGGAGAATTGGTAGTTCTTGTTGGAGAACTTACCGCCGGCATGCAGCTTGGTGAGGATCAGTTCGACGCCCGACACGCCTTCTTCAGGGTGGATGTCCACTGGCATGCCGCGACCATCGTCGCTGACTTCCAGCGAATGGTCGGCGTGCAGGATGACCTGCACCGAACGGGCGTGGCCGGCGAGGGCTTCGTCGACACTGTTGTCGATGACTTCCTGGGCCAGGTGGTTGGGGCGGCTGGTGTCGGTATACATGCCCGGCCGCTTGCGAACCGGGTCAAGGCCCGAGAGGACTTCGATGGCGTCTGCGTTATAGGCGCTAGCGCTGGGATTGGCCATGGGGTCTCGTTGTCAGTCTGGTGAATGCAAAAAATCAAAATACAGAAAAATCGAGTGCAGCGTACTGCGTCGGGGCAACACCGGCGAAGGCCAGTAGGGCCGGCAGGCGCTCGGCGAAGCCTTGGAAGCTGTGGTCGCCACCGGCCTGGATACGCAGCGCGCAGTGGCGGTAGTACCGCTCAGCGTGGCGATAGTCCAGGGTTTCGTCGCCGGTCTGCAACCATACCTGGTAGCGGCTTGGGTCCGTAGGGGGCGGGACCTCCAGTTCGGCCAGCGCCTGGACGTGGTCAAGGGTCAACTCCCACGCCTGGCCTGTGTGATGGTTGTGCTGGGTACCCAAATAGCCGTCGAATAGGCGGTGCGGCCCTACGGCGGGGTTGACCAGCAAGGCCTTGAGGCCATGGCGCTCAGCCAGGTAGGTGGCATAGTAGCCGCCCAGTGAACTGCCCACCAGCAACGGCGCGCCCAGTTCGGCGATGCAACCTTCAAGCTGCTCGATGGCCTGGCGGGGATGATGATGCAGCCCTGGCAGGCGCAGCCGGTCGATCAGCCCGAGGTGCTGCATGACGGCCTGAAGCTGCCTGGCCTTGGCTGACAACGGCGAGCTGTTGAAGCCGTGTATATAGAGGATGGAACCCGACATGCTGCCCCCGAAAGCTGTAGCGTTGCGCCTGTAGGCAGGCGCAGGGACGCGCAGTGTATCGCGTTCGCAAGGTTTTGGCGCCGCGCCGGTTTTTCTGAAACACATTCCCCGACGGGCAGGATGGAGAGTCACTGGGTGGATTCGCAGTTTCGGTGCAAGCGGCGGGATGGGGGCCTGACCGGCATCTATATGGAAACGCGCTCGCTTGGAGAGCGGGTGCAGGACAGCCCGCGCGGTTCAATACCCCGGGCTATCGAAATCGAGCCTGACCTCGAAATCCACTGCCCGCTCCACCCCCGTGTCCACCGTCCCATCAGCCTGCAAGCGGATCCAGCGATAGCCAGGATGCTGCTGGCTTACCTCGAAATCGTCACTGCCTGGGGCGAACTGGATACAGGTCGAAGGCGTGGCCAGCAGCCGCAGGTCGCCGCGCCATTGATCCCATTCCTGATGCACGTGCCCCCACAACAGCGCGCGCACCTGGGGGTGATGATCGATCACGGCGAACAGCGCATCGGCGTTGCGCAGGCCGATGGGGGCGATCCATGCACAGCCGATGTCGACCGGTTGATGGTGCAGGCACACCAGGCAGTGGCGCTCCCCTGACGTGCGCAATGCAGTTTCCAGCAGGCTGAGCTGGGTATCCTGCAGCCAACCATGGGCCGCTCCTGGCACTGCTGTGTCGAGCATGACGATGCGCCAGGCCCCGATGTCGGTAACCGGCTGCACCAACTCGGGCGCCACCTGCGCCATCACCTGCGCTTCGTCATGGTTGCCCGGCAGCCAGCGCGCCGGCGCAGCAAAGCCTGCGGTCAATTGCTCAAAGGCCGCGTAGGAAGCAACGCTGGCGTCCTGGGACAAGTCCCCCGTGCACAACAACAGGTGCGTGTCGCTCTGCTCGCGCAATGCCTGCCGCACCACATGGCGCAGGCTGTCGCGGGTATTGAGGCCTAGCATGCTGCCCTCGGGGCTTGCGAACAGATGGGCGTCGGTCAGGTGCACCACGTTAACGGTGCCGGCAGGGTTCAAGTGCGGCAAGGCCGTCTCCTTTCAGCGAGCGCTTACCAGTTCGTGGCCGCAGGCCAGGCAGTGGGAAAGCCATTCACCCAGGAACAGGTTCAGCTGGGCTTTTTCGTCCGGCTGGTGCATGGCGGCGTTGGGGTAAGGATAGATGCTGCGCAGACGCCTGGCGTGCTCGGCGCTCACCACTTCGGCCATGCGGGCGTCGTGGTAAACCTGCACCTCCATGACCGGGACCGGCAGCCAGGGCAGGCTGTGCTCTTGGCGTATGCGCAGCGTGGTGGTGTAGGGGCAGGCCAGGACCACGTCGAGCACCAGCACGCCCAGCATCTGGTCACCCTGGGTCATGCCGATGCTACGCGAGCTCTGGGTGGTGCGCATGTCCGGCAGCAGGCGCATCAGCCGGGCATAGTTGGCCTCGCAGGCGGCCTGCAATCCGGCCAGGTCGACCCGGTAGCGCTCGCGCAGCAGGTTCACTTCCACATACCTCGAACTTCGTCGCGGTTCAGGGCGAGCCATTGCAAGCCGATGATGGTCGCGGCATTGCAGATGCGCCCGTCGCGTACCGCCTGCAAGGCATCCTCGAACGACCACACGCGCACCCGGATATCCTCGCCTTCAGACTCCAGCCCGTGCAGGCCACCGGCACCCTCGGCGCTGCAGCGGCCAAGGAACAGGTGGACGTATTCGTCACTGCCGCCTGGCGAAGGGAAGTAGCGCGTCATCGGCCACAGCGCGCTGAACGTCAGGCCGGCCTCTTCCTCGGCCTCACGGTGCGCCACTTCTTCTGGCTGCTCGTCCTTGTCGATCAGCCCGGCGACCATCTCGATCAGCCAGGGGTTGGCGACCTTGTCCAAGGCGCCCACACGAAACTGCTCGATCAGGACCACTTCATCGCGCTGCGGGTCGTACGGCAAAACGCACACCGCGTCATGGCGCACGAACAGCTCACGGCTGATTTCCCGGCCCATTCCACCGGCGAACAGCTCATGGCGAAGGTGCAGCTTGTCGAGCCTGTAAAAGCCCTGGAAGCACTTGTCCCGCTTGACGATCTCGACCGCCTGGGGCACTGAATTCAACGTATCCGACATGAAAATCCTCGTTGCATCGCTGCTGCATCGCGCCATCCTACTCTGCACGCTGGCACGTTTCACCCCCCGGCGACAACCGTTGGCGTACATGGCACAGCGGGCCCGGTCTCTGTTAGCTTAGTGGCGAACTGAAGGCCATGCCGACGGTCAAAGGCCGACTTTTCCCTGTTCTTGCAAGGATCATCATGACACTTGTCAAACTGACATCCATCGCTGTGCTGGCCTTGGCGCTGGGCGCATGCCAGAGCCTGTTCGCCCCTAACTACCGAGCACCGCTCGAGGTCAAGCGCGAAGCCTGGGAGCACGTCAAGCCAGGCTGCAGCGAGCGTGATTGCCCGTTGGTGAATATTGACACCGTGCATTTCCCGGCGTTGCCCAAGCTCGACGGTATTGTCGAAAAGCGCCTGCTGCAGCTGACCGAGGACAACCAGCACGGGGCAGCACCGACCACGTTGCAAGCCTACGAACAGCACTACCTGGCCAGCGCCGAGAAGCGCAACAGCAGCTACTTGCAGGCCAAGGTACGCGAACAGCATGACGGGCTGGTGATCATCGAGCTGTCCAGCTACCTGGATACCGGTGGCGCCCATGGCATGCCAGGACGTGCCTTCATCAACTATTCACGCAAGCTGGACAAGGTCCTGACCCTGCAGGACATGCTGGTCCCGGGCCAGGAAGAAACGTTCTGGAAGACGGTGGAGGAATCGCACCGCGCCTGGCTGATCAGTGTCGGCATGGACAAGGATGCCGAGTTCATCAAGACCTGGCCATTCAAGCGCTCGCCCCATATCGCCCTGACCTACGGCGCGGTGGTGGTGAAGTACGAGGTGTACGCCATCGCGCCGTATTCCATGGGCCATGTGGAGCTGAAAATCCCTTACCCACGCCTCAATGGCGTGATCAAGCCCGAACTGTTCCCCGGCCGCGGCTGAGGTTCAACACGCCATATAACACCCCTGCCAGCACCAGCGCCGGCAGGGTCGCGCCCAGGTCCGGCGCCTGGGCGGCGATGATGTGATACGCCGCCACCCCTGCCGCCCATGCCAGCAATGCCGGCCAGTGCAGCGCCCCCACATGGGCTGGAACGCTGCGACGGCGAACCCAGTAATGGTCCATCAGCACCACGCCGAACAGCGGGGCGAACACCGAGCCTATCAGCAGCAGGAAGTTCTCGTACTGCGCAAGCGGTGCCAACAGGGCGATCAACGTGCACAGCACACCGATGGCCAGGGCCAGGTGTTCTACCTTCACGCGTGCCAGCACCCCGGCGGAGACCGCCGCCGAATGAATATCGGCGAAGGCTTTTTCCGATTCGTCGAGCAGAATCAGCAACAACGGAATACCCATGCCGGCCCCGGCGAGCGCCAGTAGCAGGGCATTGACTTCGCCCTGCGCCGCGAAGGCCAGGGTGTAGGCCACCCCCAGGCTCATCAGCCAGGTGTTGCCGATGAAGTACCCCACCACCGTACTGCCGAACACCTGCCTGCCGTCACGGGCAAACCGCGAATAGTCGGCAATCAGCGGCAACCACGACAGGGGCATGGCGATGACGATGTCAAAGCCCACGGCCAGCGACATCGACCCATCCCCGCCGCGTTGCCACAGCGTCGCCAGGTCAGCCTTGGCGAACAGGTTCCAGGTCAGCCAGGCACAGGCGCCCAGCAGCAGCCAGATACCCCAGGCCCGCAGGATCTTGCGCACGAAGGCCAACGGCCCGCTGACCGCAAGCCCGGTGGCCAGCGCGCCGAAACACAGCGTCCACAGTACCGGGCTGTTCCACACGCTGGCCTCACCGAAGGCTCGTGCACCCAGCAGGCTGGCAGCATCGCGCATGACGATGATCTCGAAGGCGCCCCAGCCTATCAGCTGCAACACGTTGAGCAGTGCTGGCAAGCGCGCACCTTGCGTCCCCAGGCTGAGCTTGAGCGTACCCATGGCGGACAAACCGGTGTCACTGCCGATCACACCGGCAGCACCCAACAACAACACACCGACCCCGGTGCCCACGGCGATGGCCAGGATAGCCCCGGACAGGCCAAGGCCCGGCGCCAGCATGGCACCGACTTGCAGCACCATCAGGCCGATGCCTAGGGAAAACCATAGTGAAAACAGGTCGCGGCCGCCGAACACGCGTTGGCCGTTGGGAATGGGATGATCGGGGGAGAATTGACTGGACGTGGTCATGCTTGCTCGCACTCGGCAATGTGATTGTAGGGGTGGGCGCAAGGCAGGCGGCTAACCAGGTACCTGCTTCGCGACCTGCTTGCGCCCACCTTGGCCCAAAGGCTGCGCCTCAGACCTTGTGGTACAGCTGGCTGCCGGCCTGGCGGAAGCGCTCGGCCTGCTCGCGCATGCCCTGCTCCACCGAGACGTCCACGGTTTCGATCCGGGCAGCGTATTCACGCACTTCCTGGGTGATCTTCATGGAGCAGAACTTCGGCCCGCACATGGAGCAGAAATGCGCCACCTTGGCCGACTCCTTGGGCAGGGTTTCGTCGTGGAAGGCACGCGCCGTGTCAGGGTCCAACCCCAGGTTGAACTGATCTTCCCAGCGAAACTCGAAGCGCGCCTTCGACAACGCGTTATCGCGAATCTGGGCCCCTGGGTGACCTTTGGCCAGGTCGGCTGCATGGGCTGCAATCTTGTAGGTGATGATGCCGGTCTTGACGTCGTCCTTGTCAGGCAGCCCCAGGTGTTCCTTGGGCGTCACATAGCAGAGCATGGCGCAGCCGAACCAGCCGATCATGGCCGCCCCGATGCCGGAGGTGATGTGGTCGTAGCCAGGGGCGATGTCGGTGGTCAGCGGGCCCAGGGTGTAGAACGGCGCTTCGTCACAGCACTCGAGCTGCTTGTCCATGTTCTCCTTGATCAACTGCATCGGCACATGGCCAGGGCCTTCGATCATGCATTGCACATCGTGCTTCCAGGCGATCTTGGTCAGTTCGCCCAGGGTTTCCAGCTCGCCGAACTGCGCCGCATCGTTGGCGTCGGCGATCGAGCCTGGGCGCAGGCCATCGCCCAGCGAGAAGCTGACGTCGTAGGCCTTCATGATTTCGCAGATTTCATCGAAGTGGGTGTACAGGAAGTTCTCCTGGTGATGCGCCAGGCACCACTTGGCCATGATCGAGCCACCCCGGCTGACGATGCCGGTGACGCGCTTGGCGGTCAGCGGTACATAGCGCAGCAGCACCCCGGCATGGATGGTGAAGTAGTCCACGCCCTGCTCGGCCTGTTCGATCAGCGTGTCGCGAAACAGCTCCCAGGTCAGGTCCTCGGCCACACCGCCAACCTTTTCCAATGCCTGGTAGATGGGAACGGTGCCGATGGGCACGGGGGAGTTGCGAATGATCCACTCGCGGGTTTCATGGATGTGCTTGCCGGTGGACAAGTCCATGACGGTGTCCGAGCCCCAGCGAATGCCCCAGGTGAGCTTGGCCACTTCTTCTTCGATGGACGAACCCAGCGCACTGTTGCCGATGTTGCCGTTGATCTTCACCAGGAAGTTGCGGCCGATGATCATCGGCTCCAGCTCGGTATGGTTGATGTTGGCCGGGATGATGGCGCGGCCACGGGCCACTTCCTCACGTACGAACTCGGGGGTGATTTCCTTGGGAATGCTGGCGCCGAAGCTGTGACCGGCATGCTGCGTATCGAGCAGGCCTGCCGCCCGGGCCTCCTGCAGCTTCATGTTCTCGCGGATGGCCACGTATTCCATCTCGGCGGTGATGATACCCTGGCGGGCGTAATGCATCTGCGACACATTGGCGCCTGGCTTGGCACGACGCGGGTTGCGGACATGGGCGAAGCGCAGCTTGGCCAGTTCGGCGTCGTTCAGGCGCTGCTGGCCGAAGTGGGAGCTCAGCCCGCTCAGGCGCTCGGTGTCACCCCGTGCGTCGATCCAGGCCGAACGCACGTCGGCCAGGCCCTTGCGCACGTCGATCAACACCTCTGGGTCGGTGTAAGGGCCGGAAGTGTCGTAGACCAGCACGGGCGCATTGCTCTCACCCCCAAAATCGGTGGGCGTGTCGGCCAAGCTGATCGCGCGCATCGGTACGCGAATATCCGGGCGCGAGCCCTGGACATAAACCTTGCGCGAGCGCGGAAACGGCTGCACGGACTGCTGATCGACTTGCGCCGATTCGCTGAGGTTCATCGCTTTTTCTTGTTGGGTCATCACAGGCTCTCCAGACGGCTTCCTAGCAGTGGAATGTCGGGGTGAACCTGAAGGACGCGGACGCACTCCTAGACGGGTGCGGTGCCAAAGACGGGGTGTCATGGGCTGCAAACAGCCGATGCTTTCCCGGACCTGGCACAAGAGGCTCCCCGGGAAGGCGAGCAATCTTGTTCCCTACGCAGGCGCTAACCTGATCAGGTTCAACGGGATCCGCACCTATGCGATCTCAGCCTTTGCTTCAAGGCACCCCGACAAGAACATGCGCAGTCTAGACTGGAGTTGCCGGCAAAGCCAAGCGAGCAATCCCGGGAATGATCAACGGCATCCGGGGTGATTGTTGCCCGGTGCGCGTAGCACTACACTGCGTCATCACACGAAACTCAACAGTTCAGTAATTACATTTCGTACAAGGATTGCCCCTATGCTGCGCAAACTCTCACTGGCCCTGGCCGTGTCTTGTGCGTCCCAGACGATGGCCTGGGCAGCGGACGTGCCGGCTACGGTGAAGACCGATCTGGTGAGCGTTTACCAGGAAGCGGTACAGAACAACGCCGATCTGGCCGCCGCTCGCGCCGACTACGGCGCGCGTCGCGAAATCGTGCCCCAGGCCCGTGCCGGCTTGCTGCCCAACCTGTCGGCCGGTGCCGAAATGCAAAGCACCCGCACCAAGCTCGACGAGCCGTCGATCACATCCAACCGCAGCGGCAATGCCTGGAGCGCGACCCTGGCCCAGCCCATCTTCCGCGCCGACCGCTGGTTCCAGTTGCAGGCTGCCGAAGCGGTCAACGAACAGGCCGCGCTTGAGCTGTCTGCCACCGAGCAGAACCTGATCCTGCAGACGGCGCAAAGCTACTTCGCGGTGCTGCGTGCACAGGACAACCTGGCGGCCAGCAAGGCCGAGGAAGCGGCCCTCAAGCGTCAGCTCGACCAGTCCAACGAGCGTTTCGACGTGGGGCTTTCGGACAAGACCGACGTGCTGCAGTCCCAGGCCAGTTACGACACGGCCCGCGCCAACCGCATCATCGCCGACCGTCAGGTGCAGGACGCCTTCGAGGCGTTGGTCACCCTGACCAACCGGGAGTACACCGCTATCCAAGGTGTGGTGCACAGCCTGCCGGTGCAGGTGCCCGTGCCCAACGACGCCAAGGCCTGGGTCGAAACCGCAGGCCGGCAGAACCTCAACCTGCTGGCGACCAACTACGCAGTGTCCGCAGCGGAAGAAACGCTGCGTCAGCGCAAGGCCGGTCACGCCCCGACCGTGGATGCCGTGGCCAAATACCAGAAGGGTGACAACGACAACCTGGGCTTTAGCAACCCTTCACCGCTGGGTGTTCGCTATGGCGGCGACGTAGAGCAGACCACCGTTGGCTTGCAGTTGAACATCCCCATCTACAGCGGCGGGCTGACCAGTTCACAGGTCCGCGAAGCCTATCAACGCCTGAGCCAGAGCGAGCAGCAGCGCGAAAGCCTGCGCCGCCAGGTGGTGGAGAACACCCGCAACCTGCACCGCGCGGTGAACACCGACGTCGAACAGGTGCAGGCGCGCAAGCAGTCGATCATTTCCAACCAGAGCGCACTTGAGGCTACCGAAATCGGCTATCAGGTGGGCACCCGCAACATCGTCGATGTGCTCGACGCCCAGCGCCAGCTGTACACCTCGGTGCGCGACTACAACAACAGCCGGTACGCCTACATCCTCGACAACCTGAGCCTGAAACAGGCAGCCGGTACGCTGAGCCCACAAGACCTGCAGGACCTCAAGCGCTACCTGAAACCCGACTACAACCCGGACAAGGATTTCCTGCCACCGGACCTGGCGGCAGCGGCGGCGAAGAATTTCGAGCGCAGGCCCTGAGGGCGGGCTGTCCGAACTGCAAGATGGGCCGCAAAAGCGGCCCCCTGATCACGCCAACCGCAGCCACCGCCCCCGTGGTGAGCTCAGGGCATCAACTTTTCCAATCCCTCGAGCAAGCGCTGCAACGCCCCCTGATTGGCCCTCATCACCGCCCTGCCCGCCTCACCCATGCGCCGGGCATCTTGCGGTAATTCGACCAGCCGCTGCACGGCACCGGCCAGCCCCTGGGCGTCATCGACCTGCTGCAACCCGCCCGCCTCGCGCAACATGGCACTGATCTCGAGAAAATTGAACACGTGCGGCCCCATCAGCACCGGTAGTGCCAGGGCTGCCGGTTCCAACGGGTTGTGTCCGCCGGTCGGCACCAGGCTGCCGCCGACGAACGCCATGTCGGCCAGGGCATACAAGAACAGCAACTCACCCATGGTGTCGCCCAGCAGCACTTGGGTTTGTGCAAGCACCGGCAGCCCGGTGGAGCGACGCACCGTGGCAAACTGCTGGCTGCATAAGGCATGGACCGCCTCAAAGCGCTCCGGATGCCGGGGCACCAGGATCAACAGCGCATCCCCATGCACCTGCAGCAACTGCCGGTGCGCCTGCAGGACCAGGGCATCTTCGCCATCGTGGGTGCTGGCGGCGATCCACACCGGGCGCGAAGCGGCGGCCCATTGCTGGCGCAAGGCCTGGGCCCGCGGCACCAGGTGCTCATCGATCTTCAGGTCGAACTTGATCGAGCCGGTCACCTGCACGCAGCCAGTACGCGCTCCGAGTGCAAGAAAGCGCTGGGCCTCGACTTCGGTCTGCGCAGCAATCAGGCTCATTTCGGCCAGCATGGGCCGGGTCAGCCTGGCAAACCGCCCGTAGCCACGGGCCGAGCGTTCTGACAAGCGCGCGTTGGCCAGCGCCACGGGAATGCCGCGCCTGGCGCACTGATGGATGTGATTGGGCCAGAGTTCGGTTTCCATGATCACGCCCAGCCTTGGCTGCACATGGTCGAGAAAGCGCCCTGCCGCCCACGGCAGGTCATATGGCAAGTAGCAATGCTGGACCCGGGGTTCATCGCCGAACAGGGCGCGAATGCGCTCCGACCCGGTGGGCGTCATGCACGTCAGTGTAATCGGCAGCTCTGGGTAGGCCTTGAGCAGGGCGCGCACCATGGGCGCGGCTGCAATGCTTTCGCCCACCGAGACGGCATGCACCCAGATGCCACCTTTGCGCATGGCCGGTAGCCTGAAGGCAAACCGCTCACCGAGGCGGCGGCCGTAGGCAGGGGCCTTGCGCGCACGCAAGTACAGGCGCAGCGCCAGCAGTGGCAGGCCCAGGTGAAACAGCAAGGTGTAGAGGGTTCTGTTCATGGCGACGCAGTTTACCCGATCGCACGCAAATGCACCGCAAAGCGCTCGGCCAGCCACTGCGCAGCAGGCCCCAGCGGTTCGTCCCGACGCCAGGCAAGCTCCACCACCAGCGCCGGTGGCCGCCAGTCGCTGGCCAGCTCTACCATGTGCGCCTGGTAGGTGGGGTACTGCACCACATGGCGCGGCAGCCAGGCCCAGCCCAGCCCACGCATCAGCAGTTCGGCCATGGCATAGAAGCTGTCGGCCCGCCATACCTGCGGGCTGATCGCCTCACCCCCCGGGTAACCGCTCTGCTGGGGCGTAATCAGCAGCTGTCGATGGCGTGCCAGTTGCTGTCGGTCCACCCGGCCGGCCTGCGCCAAAGGGTGGCCGACGGCGCAGACCGTGACCATTTCCACGCTACCCAAGGCCCGCCGTTCAAGCGACGCCGGTATGCGCTCGTGGTGAAAGAACAACCCCAAGTCGGCGCGCCGCTCCACCAGTTTGCGCGCGACATCGCCCTGAGCGCCGCTGGCCAGTTGCACTTCCAGAAAGGGGTAACAGGTTGCCAGCTCATCCAGGCTGTCGATGACAGGCTGATACGGCATCGCCTCATCCTGCGCCACCCGCAGCAGTGCTTCCTGGCCACGCATCAGTGCCAGGGCCCGCCCGTCCAGGCGCTCGCATTGGCGCAGCAGCTCACGGGCATCGGCAAGCAGCGCTTCGCCGTTTGCGGTGAGCTTCGGTTGGCGCCCACTGCTGCGTTCGAACAAGGTGACCCCAAGGTCCGCTTCGAGCAGGGCGATGGCGCTGCTGATCGCTGACTGAGCCTTGTGCTGTTCGCGTGCAACCGCCGAAAACGAACGCAGCTCAGCCACTCGCAGGAACGTGCGCAGCTGATCCAGACTCCATCGCTCGGCCATCCACCTATCTCCTCATCAGATAGGTAATGACTTTACCGCATCCGAGTACGGCCTAGAATGCGCCCATCGAATGGAGAACCGTCATGAATGCCTACACCTACCTTGCGATTGCCATCTGCGCCGAAGTCGTCGCCACCGCTTCCATGAAGGCCGTCAAAGGCCTTAGCACGCCATTGCCTTTGCTGCTGATGGTGATGGGTTACGGTATCGCGTTCTGGATGCTGACGCTGGTGGTGCGCAGCATTCCGGTGGGCATCGCCTACGCGATCTGGTCTGGGCTCGGTATCGTCCTGATCAGCGTGGCAGCACTGGTGATCTATGGGCAGAAGCTGGACATCCCGGCGATACTCGGCATGGCGATGATCGTCGGCGGCGTGGTGGTGATCCAGCTGTTCTCCAAGACCACGGGGCACTGAGCCGGGCCTTGGCAGCAGCCTCTGGATGCGTGACGCACGCCACCCCGTGCATCCGATCCTGAGCCTGTATACTTGCCAGCTGTCCCAGTTTTCGAGGTATCGCCATGCCATCTGCCATTTCCACTGACGTGCTGATCGTCGGCGCCGGGGTCGCAGGCCTCTGGCTCAATGCCCGCTTGCGCCGCCTGGGTTATTCGACAGTGCTGGTGGAGCGCGCCACGGTAGGCGGCGCACAGACGCTCAAGTCCCAGGGCATCATCCATGGCGGGACCAAGTACGCGCTGCATGGGGCCTTGACCGGCGCCTCGGAAGCGATTGCCGATATGCCGCGCCGCTGGCGCGAAGCCTTGGCGGGCCACGGCGAACTGGACCTGCGTCATACGCGCTTGCTGTCCGATGCGCATTACCTGTGGTCTCCAGGCACCCTGGCCGGCAACCTCACCAGCTTCTTCGCCAGTAAGGCGGTGCGTGGCCGGGTGGATCAGGTCAAAGGCGACCAATTGCCTGCGGCGCTGCAAGACCGCGCCTTCAAGGGCAAGGTCTATCGCTTGGCCGAGCTGGTGATCGACGTGCCCAGCCTATTGGCCAACCTGGCCGAACTGGCCGGTGACAGCCTCTTGGCAGGCGAGCGCATCGAGCCGCTGCGCGACAATGGCGAGCTGGTGGGCCTGCAAGTGGATGGGCGTGACATCCGCGCCCAGCGCATCGTACTCAGCGCCGGCGCCGGTATCGCGGACCTGTTGCAGGCACTGGGGCTCGAGCAGCCCGCCATGCAAACCCGCCCCCTGCACATGGTGATGGTCAAGGGGGCCAACCTCAAGCCACTCTATGCCCATTGCCTGGGCGCAGGCCCCAAGCCGCGCATGACGGTGACCACCCATCCGGCCGCCGACGGACAGTGGGTATGGTACCTGGGCGGCGAGCTGGCCGAAGCCGATGGGGTGGCCCGTGAGCCGGCCGAGCAGATCGCCGCGGCACAGAAAGAAGTGGCCAGCCTGCTGCCCTGGGTGGATCAAAGCCAGCTGCACTGGGCCACCTTGCGGGTGGACCGTGCCGAGCCTGCCCAGTCCGGCCTGGTGCGCCCGGACAATGCGTTTCTTGCCGAACAGCAACGGCTGCTGGTGGGCTGGCCTACCAAGCTGGCACTGGCACCTGATTTCAGCGATCGGGTTATCCGCCAGTTGCAACGCGACGCCGTGCAGCCCCAGGCCCAGGCCGATCTGACCGACTTGCCGCGCCCGCCGCTGGGCCAGCCTGCGTGGGAGACCTTGCTGCCATGAGCCTGCCAACCCTCCACGGTCTGCATCGCCCCCTGGGCAGCACGGGCTTGCAGGTTTCGCCCCTGGGACTGGGCACGGTCAAGCTTGGCCGGGACCAGGGCGTCAAATACCCTTCAGGCTTCACCATCCCCGGCGACGATGAAGCCAGGCTGCTGCTTGGCCAGGCCCGCGACCTGGGCATCAACCTGCTCGACACCGCCCCGGCCTATGGCCGTAGTGAAGAGCGCCTTGGCCCGCTGCTGCGGGGTCAGCGCGATGCCTGGGTGCTGGTGAGCAAGGTGGGCGAGGAATACGACGGCGGTCAATCGCGCTTCGATTTCAGCGCAGCCCACACCCGCCGCTCGGTAGAACGCAGCCTGCGCCGGCTGGAAACCGACCGTATCGACCTGGTGCTGGTGCACTCCGACGGTAATGACCTGGCCATCCTCGAACAGCAGGAAGTGTATGAGACCTTGGCCGCGCTCAAGCGTGAAGGCAAGCTCCTGGGTTTCGGCTTTTCAGGCAAGACGGCGGCCGGAGGCTTGAAGGCATTGGAGCAAGGCGACTGCGCCATGGTCACCTTCAACCTGAACGAACAGGCAGAGCAACCGGTACTCGACTACGCTGCGCAGCACGGCAAGGCCATCCTGGTTAAAAAGGCCCTGGCCAGCGGCCATGCCTGCCTGGCACCCGGCGTCGACCCGGTCCGTGCCAGCTTCGAGCTGCTGTTCGCCCACCCAGGCGTCAGCAGTGCTATCGTGGGCACCATCAACCCGTTGCACCTGGCCCATAACGTGGCCACCGTCGCCCGAATCCTGGGCCAGCATTGAGTCTGCCTGGCCACGCGCCGGGTGAGCCGTCGCAAGGAGGAGCAACGTGGCGCGAACGCTGATACGCAAGAACCCGAGCAACTTCAAGACGCTGCCGCTGCATGTCGAGGCCACGGCCGAAAGCCTTCTCTACCAGGGCACCGGCATGCCCCTCAATTTCGCCCAGACCCAGCAACGTCGCAAACCGGTGGCGGTGGCAGATCCGCAGCGGTTCGCGGTCGAGCTGGCCAACCTGGGTGTGTCGGTGCGCCTGACGCTTAGCTGGCAGAACCGTGACTACTGGGTGCTGGTCCGTCAACGGCGGCAAGACCGTGGCGACGTGGTGCTGAAACTGATCTCAGGCTACGTGCCCGCCCAGGAACTGAACCTGCCATTGCACACCGCCGTGCAGGAAGTGGCCGAGGAATGCCTGCTGGAAACCACCGAGGGTTGGCTGGGCGGCCGTTTCAACGACACCTGGCTACCGGTGCCCTATGCAGCAGCCTTGCACTACCGTGAGACGCCGCATTTTCAACTGGCCCCGCAGTCCGGTGCCGCCCGCCCGGTTTACTGCGGTAACCTGGTCCTGCTGGAACGACCCCGGGCCTACGTGCACCTGCCGACCGCTTCGCTGCAACTGATCTACGACATGCGCCTGCAAGTGCCAAGGGAGATAAAGAAACTCAGCCTGTTTCATGTGGACGAACGCCTGGAGGGTGACCAGTTGGTGGCGCGGCTGAACCGCAAGCGCCCGGACCTGTACCTAATGCCGCTACAGGACGGCCAGCCCCTGGCCGAGTTGTATACCTTGAAGAAAGACGAACTGGTGCCAGCCAGCACAAGGGGGTTGTACCTGGCCGAAAGCTTCGCGCGGCAGGAGGGCTGGGTGGTCAACGAGGAACGCATACGCTGGAAGGACTGGGTGCGTCAGCAAGGCCTGGTGGAGCCCAAGCCAGCCCGCGCCTCCCACCTGCAACGGTTCGGTGCCAAGGCCCGAGCGCTGCTCAAGCGGGCGCGCACCTCGCTGCACAAGCCCTGACCTAAGCGTAACGCTGCTCATTTGAGATAGATGGGGCCGCTCTGCGGCCCTAAGTGAACAGCATTCCGGCCGAAGCGGGCATGTAACGCTTCTCTCGCAAGACCGGCTGAACAACGGCCGACGCGCAGCCCTGCCCTGTCAGTGCTTGCGGATCTTCTCGACGATGGCGGTGGTAGAGCTGTTTTCCACTAGCCCCAGCACTTTCACGGTGCCGCCATAAGCGTTGACGATGTCGGCGCCAACCACTTGGTCGATGCCGTAGTCGCCGCCTTTGACCAGCACATCCGGCTTGACCTGGCTCAGCAGGTTTTCCGGGGTGCCCTCGGAGAAACTGATCACCCAGTCCACCGCGCCCAGGCCTGCCAGCACGGCCATGCGGCGGTCGACGCTGTTGATCGGCCGGCCTGGGCCCTTCAGGCGGCTGACCGATGCATCGTCATTGACCGCGACGATCAGACGATCGCCTTGCGCGCGTGCCTGCTCAAGGTAGGTCACATGGCCCGCATGCAAGATGTCGAAGCAGCCGTTGGTGAACACGATGCGCTCGTTGTGCGCCCTGGCATCGTCGATTGCCACCAGCAATTGCTCAAGGCCCAGCACCCCGCGCTCGGAGCCCTCTTCGCGCTGGATGGCGCGGCGCAGCTCCGGCGCGCTGATCGCCGCAGTACCGAGCTTGCCGACGACAATGCCCGCTGCCAGGTTGGCCAGGGCCACTGCCTGGGGCAGTTCTTCACCGGCGGCAATGGCGGCGGCAAGGGTGGAGATCACGGTATCGCCTGCGCCGGTCACATCGAACACTTCACGCGCACGGGCTGGCAGGTGCAGGGGCGGATGGCCCTCGCGCAGCAAGGTCATGCCGTGCTCGCCACGGGTCACCAGCAAGGCGCCCATGTCCAGTTCCTGCAGCAGCTGCAAACCCTTGGCAACCAGCTCCGCCTCGTCGGCACAACGCCCGACGATGTTCTCGAACTCGCTGAGGTTGGGGGTGATCAGGCTGGCCCCGCGGTAGACGGAGAAATCCTTGCCCTTGGGGTCGGCCAGCACCGGGATGCCCTTGGCCAGTGCAGCCTGGATCAACGCCTGATGGTTTTTCAGCGCGCCTTTGCCGTAGTCCGACAGCACCAGAACCTTGACGCCTTCGAGCAAACCGTCGACTTCTGCGCTGAGCGACACCGGGTCGGTGGCGAAGGATTCTTCGAAATCGATGCGCAGCAGTTGCTGGTGCCGGCTCATGACCCGCAGCTTGACGATGGTCGGCTGATGCGCAATGCGCTGGAACACCGAACGCACGCCTGCCGCCTGCAGGCTGTTGGAAAGGCTGTCGGCAGCTTCGTCCTGCCCGGTGACGCCCACCAGGGAAGCCGGCGCGCCGAGTGCGGCGATGTTCAAGGCCACGTTGGCCGCACCGCCTGGGCGATCCTCGATCTGATCGACCTTGACCACCGGCACTGGCGCTTCCGGCGAAATACGCGACGTACCGCCATGCCAGTAGCGGTCGAGCATGACATCGCCGACCACCAGTACCGGGGCTTGATCGAAACGCGGCATGGACAACTTCATGGGCAACCCATATGACAATAGTGAACAGGGACGGGATATTAGCACAGCGTGGCTGGCGGCTTTAGGGCCAGTTCGCGCTGAGGAATACCCCGAAACAGAAGGGGCACTGGGCCCCCTTTGCGGGCAGGATCAGGTGATGTCGGCCTTGGCCGGCTCATCCAGGCCCATGGCGTGCAGGCGGGCATAGTAGCCGTTGGCAGCCAGCAGTTCGGCATGGGTGCCTCGCTCCACCAGGCGGCCCTGATCCATGACCAGGATCTGGTCGGCCTTCTCGATGGTCGACAGGCGATGCGCGATCACCAACGTGGTGCGCCCCTGCATCACGCGGTCCAGCGCGGCCTGGATGTGCCGCTCGGACTCGGTATCCAGGGCCGAGGTCGCTTCGTCCAGGATCAGCAATGGCGAGTTCTTCAACAGCGCACGGGCGATAGCCAGGCGTTGGCGCTGGCCACCGGAGAGCAACACGCCGTTTTCGCCGATCTGGGTATCGAAGCCCTTGGGCAACTGATCGACGAAATCCTTGGCAAACGCCGCCTCGGCCGCCGCTTCGATGTCGGCACGCGGCGCGCCGGCCAGGTCACCGTAGGCAATGTTGTTGGCGATGGTGTCGCTGAACAAGGTCACATGCTGGTTGACCTGGGCGATGTGTCGACGCAGGTTGAGCAACTTGAAGTCTTCGATTTCCACGCCGTCGAGCAGTATCTCGCCACTGCTGTGGTGGTAGAAGCGTGGAATCAGGCCGGCCAGGGTGGACTTGCCGCTCCCGGAACGGCCCACCAGCGCGACCATCTGCCCAGGCTCGACGGTGAAGTTGATGTCGCTCAGCACCTGGCGATCGGTACCGGGGTAGGTGAAGCTGAGGTTGCGAACTTCCAGGCGCCCGCTGACCGCATCGCGCTCGACGGTGCCCTTGTCCACTTCCCGCTGCTCGTCGAGCTGCTCGAAGATACTCTCGGCACCGGCCACACCCTTCTGGATGGTCGAACTGACTTCCGAAAGCTGGCGAATCGGCTTGGGCAGCAGGCCGGCCAGGGTGATATAGGCCACCATGTCACCTGCCGAGGCGTCGCCACGAAGGTAGAGCACCAGGAACATCAGAACGGCCATGGCAACATAGATCACCAGTTGCAGCAGGGGCGTATAGATGGCGCTGGTGCGGGTCATGCGCAGCTGCTTGTCGGTGTTGCTCTGGCTGGCCTTGAGGAAGCGCTGGCGCTCGTAGGCTTCACCGCCGAAGCTGCGCACCACGCGGTAGCCCTGAATGGTCTCGGACGCCACGTGGGTGACGTCGCCCATGGCAACCTGGATCTTCTTGCTCTGCTTGCGGAATTTCTTGCTGGCACGGCCCACCATGAAGGCGATCAGGGGCAGGATGGCCAGCATCACGAGCGTCAGGCGCCAGTTCATCAGCAGCAGCGAGCCGAACAGGAACACCACCGTCATGCCTTCGCGAATGACCACCTTGATGGCATCGGTAGCCGCCCCGGTGACCATGGTCACGTTGAAGGTGATGCGCGAGATCAGGTGCCCGGAGTTGTTCTGGTCGAAGTAGCGGTTGGGCAGGCTCAGCAGGTTATTGAACAGTTGCACCCGCAGGTCATGGACCAGGCCCAGCGAGACCTTGGCCAGGAAGTAGTTGCCCAGAAACGACCCCAGGCCCTGCCAGGCAGCGATGATGATGATCAGCGCCGGCACCGTGTGCAGCAGGTTCAGGTCGCGCAGGTGCGGGACGTTGGGAAACAGCGAGGCATCCGGGTTGGACAGGCCGTCGACGAAATACTTGAGGATGTAGCCCAGCATTGGCTGGGTCGATGCAAAGATCAGAAAGCCCAGGATACTCAGCAGGAACACGCCGATGTAGGGTCGGACATAGCCAAGTAGACGGAAATAGATCTTCATGCTCGATGGGCTCTGGGAGCCGTTGGCGTCTGTCATATCACGGAACATGCTGAAAATGGGGTGCTGACTTTACCACACGTTGGCAGCGGCGTCGGACCACTCGGCCCCGCCGCTTACCAGCAGCAATGCGCGCAAAGCTGGGTTAACATTGCCCGTTCTTTCGACCTGGGCCCTCTTTCTCCATGTTCCCAAGCAGCCTACACAACGCCGGCAACCGCTTTTTCGATTTCGTGTGCCTGTGGCTGCTGCCGGCCGGCATGCTGGCGCTGCTCGGTGCCCTGTTCTTCCTGCCCGAACGCAGCCTGCACCACAAGCTGTACTACGGTCTTTTCAGCATTCCGACCCTGCTGGCGCTGTGCGTCCGGCCTCGTGAACTGAAAACCCTGTTTCGTGAGCCGCTGCTGTGGCTATTCGTGGCCTTCGCCGGCTACGCCATCCTCAGCCTGAGCTGGTCACCCTCGCCGGCGCAGGCGGACAACCTGATCAAGCGGCCCCTGCACACCCTGATGCTGTTCCTGGGCACCGGGCTGATGCTGCGTTACCGACCCGAGGCGCTCAAGGGGCTGTTCCTGGGCGCTGCGCTGCTGGCGCTGCTGGCCACGCTGCGGGACCTGACCACGTTCATGCTCACCTACACCCCGGGCAGCCGGCTGATCGGTGCCGGCGCTCTGGACAACCCGCTGCTCAGCTCGCACCTGTACGGTTTCTTCGGGACCTACTGGCTGTGGATGGCGGTCAACGGCAAGCGGGCGCTGACCGTGTCGCTGTGCATGGCGGCCTTTGCGGTCATGTTCGCTGCGGTGGTGGCCACCGGTTCCCGCACGCCCCTGGTGGCCATGACCCTGGCGGTCAACTGGATCGCCCTGCTCTGCCTGGACCGTCGCTCGATCCCCCTGTTCCTGGCCGCCCCGCTGTTCATCGTCGCGGTGCTGGTGGTGGACCCGCAGTTGATCATGGCGCGCGGCGACTCGTACCGTTTCGATATCTGGCGCATTACCTGGGACCTGTTCCTCCAGCACCCGCTGATCGGCCATGGCTACGACGCGCCCCTGTCCATCGATGTCGGGGTGGGCTACCTGCTGAGCGAGCCCCACAGTTTCGTCATGGGCGTGCTGTATTACGTGGGCATCCTGGGCTTGCTGCCGTGGCTGGGCATGATCGTCTACGCGCTTTACAGCGGCTGGAAGTACCGCACCCACCCTGCCCTGCAGATGGCCTCGGCGCTGCTGGTGTTCGGCATCGGTGCGGGTCTGACCGAGGGCGGCGGTATCCTGTCGCGGCCCAAGGAGCATTGGTTCCTGCTGTGGATTCCGCTGGCGCTGGTCGCCGGGCTGAACATCGCCCGCCGGGGTGGCAGGCTGGTGGCGGCCAACCGCGCCCGCTTGAGCGAGGCGCAGGCCAGGCAACTGCATGAGGGTGCTCGCGTCATCGAAGAGGACGGGCTGGGCCCCAAGGTCCTGCTGCTGCAAGATGGCAGCTTCCTGAAGTTGTTCCGCCCGCGCGCCTGGTACACCGCCGGCGCCTTCTACCCCTACGCGCGCCGCTTTGCCAGGAACAGCCAGCAACTGGCACTCGAAGGCATTCCCACGCCCCCCGTGGTGGAGCTGCTGAACTACGCCGATGGCACCCAAGGCGTGCGCTACATCCCCCTGGCAGGCCAGACCGTGCGCCAGGCGCTGCAGGCCTGCCCATCGCTGGCAGAACGCCGGGCCCTGGTACAACGTATGGGGCGGTTCATGGGGCGTCTGCACCAGCAAGGCGTCTACTTCCGGTCCTTGCACCTGGGCAACGTACTGCTGATGGACAACGGCGAATTCGGCCTGATCGACCTTGCCGACATGCGCTTGCTGCCTTCGCCGCTGTCGGCGGAGCTGCGCCAGCGCAATTTGCGCCACATGCAGCGCTACACCGAAGACAAGCAGTGGCTGTTCGAGGAAAACGTCCAGGCCCTGCTGGAGGGCTATAGCGCAGCAGCCAGCCAGACCATGAGCCACGCCCTGCGCCAGAAGCTCGAACTGGCCCCTGGAGCGGAACGCTGACATGGGCTATCTGGCGCCGCTGCTCAGCTTCCTGGTGTTCGGCCTTGCCTTGTTGCTGGCAGGGCTGCTGCTGCGCAGCCCTTGGGTGGCGCGCCATCTGGAGCCAGTAGCGGGGCGCTGGGCCACTCTCGATGGCTTGAGGGGCTACCTGGCACTCGGGGTCTTCATCCACCATGCCGCCATTGCCTGGCATTACCAGCACAACGGCCAGATCAACATGCCCCCTGAGCGCTTCTTCGCCCAGATCGGGCAAGCGAGCGTCGCGCTGTTCTTCATGATCACCGGGTTTCTGTTCTGGAGCAGGCTGGTGCGCCAGGGCCGCGCCTTCGATTGGCGAGCCTTTGCCATTTCCCGGGTCATGCGCCTGTACCCGCTGTATTTCGGCCTGCTGGCTGCGGTGCTTGTGACGGTGTTCTACCTGCAAGGCTGGAAGCTGCTCGACACGCCAACCGCCCTGGCACAACAGCTTTCAGGCTGGCTGCTGTTCCACCGCCCCGACATCAACCAGTTGGCCGGCACCGGCAACCTGATCTCGAACGTGACCTGGACCCTTAACTACGAAATCTACTTCTACCTGGCCCTGCCGTTGCTGGGCCTGATGTTCGTCTACCGCGGTACGCTCTTGAGGGCCATTGCCTGCGTGGTCGCCCTGTACCTGCTGGCAAAGCTTGTGGGCTGGGAACATGCGCTGAAAAAGAAATACCTGATGAGCTTTGCAGGCGGCATTGCGGCGGTTTACTGGGTACGCAGCCCGGCACTGGTGCAATGGGCCAAGGGCAGGTACGGCACCTGGGTGGCCATCGGCTTGCTGGTGCTGGTAATGACGGTGCTGCACAAGACCTTCGCGGTGTTCCCGCTGCTGCTGCTGAGCCTCGTGTTCTGCATCATCGTCTCAGGCAACGACCTACTGGGCACCCTGGCCCTGCGCAGTGCCCGCTGGCTAGGCGAAATCAGCTATAGCCTGTACCTGCTCCATGGGCTGGTGCTGTGGTGGCTCGCCTATCGCCTCTACCCCTCTTACGGGTTCACCTACGATGACCGCGGGGCGTTCATGGCCGTGATCGCCATCGCCTGCACCGTGCTGGTGGTCGTGAGCAGCGCCACGTTCCTCTTACTGGAAAAGCCGGGGATCGCCCTGGGCAAGCGCCTGGCCCAGCGCCCGCAGGCCAAGCCTGGGAACCTGAAGTCAGGCTCGACCCACCAGGCCTGAGGCGCGCCGCTCGGCATAGGCGAGAAACGCCTGGATGTCATCGCTGCACAGCTTGCCCACCACATCGGCAATCTCAGCAGGTGGCCAGTCCCACCAGGCGCTGGCCAGCAGTTGCTCTCGCACCGCTTCCGGAAATCGCCAGCGCACGATGCTGGCCGGGTTGCCGCCGACCACCGCGTAAGCGGGCACATCCCGGGTCACCACGGCCCCAGCGGCCACGATGGCCCCGCTGCCAATGCTAACCCCCGACAGGATCGTGCAGTTGGAGCACAGCCATACGTCGTTGCCGATGGTCACGTCACCGCGGCTGAAGGCATAGCCCTCGATGGCCGATGCCTCGGGCAGCATGGCCGGGAATGGGTAAGTGGTTACCCAGTCGGCCCGATGATGCCCGCCCAGGAAAATCTGCACGCCTTCGGCAATCGAGCAATAGGCGCCGATGCGCAGCGTCGTCCCCTCCTGCCAGTCGTGCACCTCGGGCACGCCATAGCTGCCCACGCCGAAAGCGTACTGGGGGTAACGCGCGGCAAATCGCGCCTGCCCGCGCTCGATGGCCGGCAGCTTGCGAATCGCCCGCTTGGCCCGTTTTTCCCGGTAGCGCGAGAGCCAGCCCATGCCCTTCAGCCCTTTTCCAATGGCGAGAAGAACAATCGCCCCAGCCCGCGCCAGGTCTTGCGCGTATAGGCGCGCAGTGGAATCTGCGCCAGCAGTTCGCGGGCCAGCTTGCGATCACGGTTGGCCACCTTGAGGAACATCGAGTTCAGCGCCTTGAACTTGACCTGCTCATAGGCCGGATGATCCTTGAACTTGGCATAGGTGCGCAGGATATTGTCGATCATGAACCGGTGGTTCTTGTACGAGTTGCTGGCATGCTTGCGGTAGCGCGCCATGACCACGCTCAGGCCATCGATGAAGTACCCGGCATGGGTCACCTTCAGTTCGATCAGCAGGTCTTCCAAGCGGATATCCGGGTCGAAGCCGCCCACCTTCTCCAGTGCCTCGCGGCGGATCAGCAGCGTGGGCGCAGGTGGGTAGGGCTTGCGCTCCAGGAACATGTCCTCGAAGTCCAGGCGCCTGAACGGGACTTCACGGCGCTGCCGCGCTTCGGGGAACAGCTCACCCTGGGAATCGATGAGCTCGATGTTGCCAGCGCAGATACCCACTTCGGGCTTGTCGGCCATGTACTGGACCTGGATCGCGATGCGGTCCGGCATCATGATGTCGTCGGAACCAAACGGCGCAATCAGCGAGCCCTTGGCCCGCGCAATGGCCTCGTTGAGCGTGTGGGTCAGGCCTTTGTTGCGCTGCACGCGAAAATCGAAACCGTGCTGCGCCTGCAGGCGCTCGATACGCTCGACGCTGTCATCGGTAGAGCCGTCGTCCACCACCAGCAGCTCGATGTGCGGGTAGGTCTGGTTCAGCACGCTGAGAATGCTCTGCTCGATGTATGGGCCATGGTTGTACGATGCGATGATCACCGTGACCAGGGTTGGGTCCGCACTCATTTCGGCTCCTTCGCAGCCAAGCCCGACTCGATCAGCGCCAGGTATTGCTGACGGAACACGTCGATGTCGTGGTGTTGATTGAGGTAGTGATAGGCCTGCTCGCCCTTGGCGTGCAACGCCGCGTCATCCAGCGCCAGGTAGCGGTCCAGGGCTGTGGTCAGGCTGGCAACGTCCGCAGGCTTGACCACCTCGCCGCCCGCGCCGGTGATCAGCGGCAACATGGCCGGCACGTCGCTGGCGATGACCGGCAAACGCCCGCTCATACCTTCGAGCAGGGCAAGGCCCAGACCTTCGGCCAGCGATGGCATGGCCCAGATGTCGAACGCACGGACATAGCGCAGGGCGTTGTCACGAAAGCCCAGCAAGTGCGCCCTGCCCGTCAGCCCCAGGCGATCAATCTCGGCCTGCAGGCGCGCCTGCTCACGACCCGCCCCAATGATCGCCAGTTGCGCGGTGGGGTACTTGTCCTTCAGGGCGGCAAACGCCTGGATCAGGTAGGTATGGCCCTTGACCGGCACCAGGCGGCCCAGCGCCCCGACCATGCGAACGTTCTGGGCCAGGCCAAGTTGTGTGCGGGCCTCGGCCTTGTCCAGCTGCAATGCCTGGGCCTGATCCGTGTCGATGGCATTGGTGATGGCATGGGTGTTGGCATCGGTGAAACCGCACTTGCAGTCCAGCAGGTATTGCTTGACTGCCGGCGACACACCCACGAACTGCCAATGCCCGTCGATCAGGCGCTGGGTCTGACGACGGCGATAGGTGCGGTCGTACTCGCCAAAGCCATGGGAAATGCCGATGCACAACGGGATCTTCAACCAACGGTTGAGTTGCAACAGCATGTTCACAGGCTTGAAGCGGTTGCAGATCACCACGTCGAAGCGTTCGCGCCGGCAAAACCGGTAGAGCTGCCACAGTGCCTTGAGGCGCATGCCTTTGAGCGCACCGTCGCTGAAGTCGAAGTACACCGAATGGTCGGCGCGACTGACCGGTTGGCCAGGCGCAGGCCGGCCCTTGAGAAAGGCCATGGTCGTTTCGAACCGATCCGCTGGCAGCCCCTTGAAGATCTGTTCGGCCAGGTCGGCAAAATCGTGCTGCTTGATGTTGTAGTCCGGTTGCAGTTGCAGGACTTTGAAACGCTTCATACGTTTTCCCGATGTACACCCTGGTGGCGGTCCGTCAGAACCCAGAACAGCTCGTGGCGACGCACGGCCTTGCGGAAAAATTCGTTCTCGCCGTAAGGCGAACTGCGCCGGCCTGCCAACCAGCGCTGGATCACCCGTCGTACTCGGCGCTTGAAGGGTGGGCGGGGCTGCAGGTCGTGCATCATGCCCAGTGCCATGGCCTTGTCATGTTGCAGTGAGCGGTCCAGCACCAGGGTGCAAGGGTGCCCGACCGACAACTCACTGGTGACCGGCGGCAAGGCCACGCCTGCACCGCTGTCGCCCATGGGCCAGCGGTCGTTGTCGTGCAGGTGATTGGCATAGCCCAGCAGGATCTCGGGTTGCCACTGCAGGCCCTGCAATGCTTCGTGCAGCGCTTGCTGGGCAGCCACGTGGTCAGGATGCGGATCGAGCACCGGGTGCGGCATTACGATCACTTCCGGGCGCGCCTGCAGTACCAACGCGCGCACGTCGGCCAGCAGGTTCTGCCAGGTCGGAACGCCGTCGTCGCCCGGCAAAGGCAGCGCGTTGAGGGTACGGAAGGGGCGCGTGTCGGTCATGTCCGCCTCGCGCGAGCCGAAGGGGGTGGTCGGTGCCTGCCGCATGGCGGGCAATTGCAAGCAGAAGTAGCCCAATTGAACGCAGCGCTCTTGCGCAACGCCCGCCCAACGAGGCACCGCGATACTGTCCCAGGCCCGCAAGCGCCCTTTGAGGCGCGCAGCCTCGGCAGATGACAGGCCCATGGCCTGGTAGTGCTCGGCCTCGATTTCGCCAGCGGTCAGGGTCACGATCCAGGCTTCGTCTGCCTGGCTGTACAGGCCGTAGGCGGCGAGTTCGGCATCATCGGCATGGGGCGCGATGACCATCACCCGCTTGCGACGCAGGTCTGGCTGCTGGAACATCCACAGGCGCGGCTGGCCTACCAGCCGGCAGAAGCGCCCGCGCAAGGTGATCTGGCCTTGACGCAGCGCCGTGTCGAGCCCAGTCAGGTTGAGGTAGCGCTTGCCGCGAACACCGCGCTCGAACACCTGCAGGTCTTTGCCGCCTGCGCCTTCGATGTACACCCCGGCGTCGAAAAACCTGCCCAGCAGGGCGCAACGCAGTTCAACCTGCAGCACCCATGTTGCACCTTCAGCGACGGGCGCTGCGGGTAATTGCAAACGGCCGCCCTGCAGGCTTACGCCCATCACTTCATCGGCCCCATCGAAGGCATAGGTGTAGTCGTCGGCCGGGGTGTAGAACAGGTGGTCGGCCAGCCACGCCTCGTGGGCTACCCACAGCAGCGGCAGGAGCAACAACGGCAGCCACCAGATGAACGCACCCAGCGCAATCAACGCCACCAGGGCCACCAGCAGCCCGAGGCGCTTGTTGCGCCGATGCCGCTTTAGCAACTGCTGCTTGCGGCTCACGCCTGGTACACCGGCACGGGGTGGCACCAGCGGTCCTTGTACTCGCGATCGGCCCGGCCGAACGAGAACCGCAATGGCTTGTTGCGCGCGCGGGCGTCCTCCCAGGCGGCCTGGGTATTGAGGAAGCTCAGCACGCTGCCGGGGCTGAACGCCTTGGTCTCAGGGTCGACGCCGCCATTGACGTATTCGACGCTGATCCACTCAGGCGCCTCGACGCGGTACACCAGCTGGATGGCGATAGGCTTGTCATCGAGCAGCAAGACTGAGCCGATCAGCAGGTCCCGCAGGCGCTCGATCACGTCGCCCATGCGCTCGGCGCCAGTGGCGGCGAACCCCCAGCGACGCTGGAAAAGGTCGCAATACATGGCGGCGACAGTCGTGGCATCGAAGTCGCTGATCGGCCGCACCACGCCACCGGCTTCTTCCAGCAACCGCAGTTCACGGCGCTGGTTGTAACGGAATTTCTTCGACAGGTCTTCTGGCGCACGGGCCATCGCCAGCTGTTCTTTCTGCGCCTTGAGGCCGACAAAGCGGCCCTGGTTCAGTTCGGACAGGTAGCGTGCGCCATGGCGCAGCGGCGCGGCGGCGTTGGCTGCCGCAGGCAGGATGATTTCGGCATTGCCCAGGTCGAACAATGCCTTCTTGCCGCTGCGCTTGAGCACGTCCTTGGACAGCGCCAGGTGACGCCCCCAGGTGGGGATGGCCGCCTTGAGCTCGCCGGCCTGGTGCCAGGCCAGGTAACGCACGGGGATCTGCGCCAGGTCCGCCAACTGCGAGACCACCAGGGGATGGGTGGCGACACTACCGCCGAAACGCGCCCAGGCCTGGGCATAAGTCTGCGCATCGATGACTTGCCAGCCACGCTCGCGCAGGGCTTTTACATGATTGAACATCAGGCCCCCACCAACGCGCGAACCTGGGGCAGTTGCCAGAAGGTGTCGCGCACCGCCTGGTCCGAGAAACGCTCGCGCAGGCGTTCGAGCATATGCTCGGCGCACGCCTGGCGTTGCGAGTCGTCCAGCGCGGCCATGCGTTCGAGGCCTTGCGCCAGTTGGCTGGCATCGCCCAGGGGGAACAGCATGCCGACACCTTCGACCACTTCCCGCGCACCGCCACAGGCCGTGGCCAACACCGGGACGCCAGCGACCATAGCTTCGAGCAGGACCATGCCGAAGGGCTCATGATCGGAACTCAAGGCGAACACGTCGAAGGCCTGGAAACAGCGACGCGCATCGGGCACCTGCCCCAGGAAGTCGACCTGATCGGCAATGCCCAGCTCGCGGGCCAGGGCCTTTAGCTTGGACTCCAGGCGGCCCTTGCCCAGGATGGCCAGGCGCGCACCGACCGGCAATGCCGGCAACGCCTGGGCAAAGCCGCGCAGCAAGGTGGCCTGGTCCTTGTCCGGGTGCAACCGACCGACATTGCCCACCACCCAGGCCTGCGCATCCAGCCCCAAGGCTTCGCGTGCCTCGGCACGCGGCACCAGGGCGGCCTGAAGGGCGGCGATGTCGATGCGGTTGTACAGCGTCTGGATGCGGTCGGCGGGCCACTGCGCCAGGCAGCGGCGCATGTCGTCGCGCACCGCGTCGGATACACCCAACAGGCTCAAGCGCTTGCTGAACAGGTTGGCGAACAGGCGCCGGCCTTTGCGCTCATAGTCGCCAAAGGCGTGGTGCACGCCTATCACCGGTAACCGGGTCCCGAGCAAGGCGACGTAGATCGGCTTGAAACGGTGAGCGATGCAGAACGCGAAGTCGCGCTGGGCCGCGATCTTGCGCAACGCCCGAATCGCGCCGAGCTTCAGGCCACGGACCGCCTTGGAACTGAACTCCAGAAACAGCACTTCATCCGACCCGCAGCCGGCCGCCACCTGCGGGTCGGCTGCACCGGTCAGGAACACGGTCGTGACCTTGTAGCCGCTGCCCTCGAACAGGCTGGCGTATTGACGGGCACAATCGAGGAAAGGCCCGTCATAGCCATGGCAGAACTGCAGGATGCGCGGTTCAGAGCGGCTGTTCATAGGCGGCAGCGCCGTCCTTGACGACAAGGATATCTTCCATGATCAGGTACTGCAGATCGGAGCCGAAGAACATGTTCAGGGCATCGGTCGGCGAGCAGATCATCGGCTCACCCCGGCGGTTGAGCGAGGTGTTCAGCGAGACGCCGTTGCCGGTCAACGTCTCCAGCGCCTTCATCATGTCGTAGTAGCGCGGGTTGTACTCGCGCTTGAGCACCTGGGCACGGGAAGTGCCGTCTTCATGGACCACCTCCGGCACGCGGCTTTTCCACTCCTCGGCCACTTCGAAGGTGAAGGTCATAAAGGGCGCCGGGTGGTCGACCTTGATCATCTGCGGGGCGACCGTATCGAGCATCGACGGGCAGAAGGGTCTCCAGCGTTCGCGGAACTTGATCTGCTCGTTGATGCGGTTGGCCACGCCCGGCACGCTCGGGCAACCGATGATCGAGCGGCCACCCAGGGCACGCGGGCCGAACTCCATGCGGCCCTGGAACCAGGCCACCGGGTTGCCATCGACCATGATCTTGGCAATGCGCTGCGGCATGTCATCGAGCTTGCGCCATTTCGGCGCGTTGGGGTGACGGGCGCAGGCTGCGATCACATCTTCGTTGGAGTAGGACGGGCCGAGGTAGACGTGCTCCATCTTCTCGACCGGCACGCCGCGGGCGTGGGACACGTAGGCGGCCGCCCCCACTGCCGTACCGGCATCGCCGGAGGCTGGCTGCACGAACAGTTCCTTCACGTCGGGACGGGCGATGATCTTCTGGTTGAGCTTCACGTTCAGCGCACAACCGCCGGCGAAGGCCAGCTTGCCGGTTTCGCGCAGGGTGTCGCCCAGGTAGTGGTCGATCATCTGCAGGGCGATCTTCTCGAACAGCGCCTGCATGCTGGCTGCGTAATGGATGTACGGCTCGTCAGCGATGTCGCCTTCGCGCTTGGGTCCCAGCCATTCGATCAACTTGGGCGAGAAGTAGAAGCCCTTGCCTTTCTCTTTGTAGCGGCGCAAGCCAATGACGTTGGCGTAGTCGGTGTTGATCACCAACTCACCGTTTTCGAAACTGGCCAGGCGCGAGAAGTCATATTTGCTGGCATCGCCATAGGGCGCCATGCCCATGACCTTGAATTCGCCGTCGAGCATTTCGAACCCGAGGAATTCGGTGATGGCACCGTACAGGCCACCCAGCGAATCCGGGTCGAAGAACTCCTTGATCTTGTGGATCTTGCCGTTCTCGCCGTAGCCGAAGAAAGTGGTGGCGTACTCGCCTTTGCCGTCGATGCCCAGGATCGCGGTCTTTTCCTTGAAGCCCGAGCAGTGGTAGGCGCTGGAGGCATGAGCCAGGTGATGTTCCACGGGCTCGATCTTGACCTTTTTCGGGTCGAAGCCCAGCTGTTCCAGGCACCAGACGATCTTCTTGCGGTAGCGCTTGTAGCGGCGGTTGCCCATCAGAATCGCGTCGAGGGCGCGGTCCGGTGCGTACCAGTAGCGTTTGGCGTAGTGCCAGCGCGCCTTGCCGAACAGGCTGATGGGCGCGAACGGGATGGCAATGACATCGACGTCGGAGGGCTTGATACCGGCTTGTTCCAGGCAGAACTTCGCCGATTCGTAGGGCATGCGGTTTTTCGCATGCTTGTCGCGCACGAAACGCTCTTCTTCGGCGGCGGCAATCAGCTTGCCGTCGATGTACAGGGCCGCGGAAGGGTCATGGCTGAGGGCGCCGGACAGGCCAAGAATCGTCAATGCCAAGGGATAGGCCTCTTCATTCGATAAAGATGCGCCAGCGGCCTGGTGGGCGGGTGGCGGCTAAAAGGCGGGATTATAACGCAAAGCGCAGCGTGCGCATGCCTCTGCAAAGGCTACGCCTTTGGCCAGGGCACAAACTCCACAAACACGGCAATCCCGCAGCTCACCCATCACGCGGTCACTGGCGCGGCCTAGCCGGGGCGACCGCAATGGGCCCGTCAGCGACCGCCAGGCCTCATTCGGCGATCAGCCAATCCATGCGGTAGCTGCCCTCGGTCTGCGCCAATTCCCGGGCGAGCCAAGGCAGCAGTTCCTTGAGCTCATCTTCTAGCCCCCAAGGCGGGTTAGCGATGGCCAGCCCGGATCCATTGAGGCCCTGCGGGCTGTCCTGGTGGTGCACATACAGTTCGACACGCAACAGCTTGGGCGCGCCAGTGCTGGTGAGGTCCTGGTAGAAACGGGTCAGCGAGCGCTGGTCTTTGATGGGGTACCAGATGGCCACCACCGTCTGGCGCATCCGACCAATGGCTTCCTTCATCGCAGCCGTGCAACGCTTCAGCTCATCGGCCTGCTCGAACGGCGGGTCGATGAGCATGACCGCGCGTTTTTCCTGCACGGGCAACAAGGCGCGCGGCACGTGCCAACCCTCGCCCAGGTGCACGACCACGCGCGGATCCTTCTTCATGTTTTCCTTAAGCAGCGGCCCGTCCTCGGGGTGCTTCTCGTTGAGCAAGGCGCGGTCCTGCTGGCGCATCAGGCGACGCGCCAATTCAGGGGAGCCTGGGTAGTAGCGCAGCTCGCCATCGGCATTCAGGCGCTTGATGACGCGCAGGTAATCGGCGGTCATGGCCGGCAGGTCATCACGGTTCCACAGCCGCGCGACCCCCTCGAGGTACTCACCGGTTCGGCTCGCCTGATCACCCTTGAGGTCGTACAACCCCAGCCCGGCATGGGTGTCGAGGTAGGCGAACGGTTGCTCCTTGCGCGACATCAGGGCGATGAGGCGGGTCAGCACAATATGTTTGAGAACGTCGGCATGGTTGCCGGCGTGGAAGGCGTGACGATAATTCATGGCAACTCCTGCGCAGGACGCAAGTTTACCCTGCCTGGCAAACGACGTCAGGCCTGACGGTCCCCAGAAAACAACGAACCCGCCACCGCAGTGCTGCACGAACCCTCAAAGGCCGTGCGGACACTGCTGGAGCGGGTCCGGCTTTCAGCTAGCAGCGAGCCTTGGTGGCTGTCACTTGTCAGCGCGATAAGCCGCATCTGCCGTTTCAAAGCGGCTGACCATCGCCTGCGATGGGCGGCCCAGCTTGCTCACCAGGACGATGGCGATGCTGGCGAACAGGAAGCCAGGGATGATTTCGTACAGGCCCATGGTGTCGAAGCTTTTCCACAGGATCACGGTCAGCGCACCCACCACGATACCGGCCAGCGCGCCGTTGCGCGTCATGCCCTTCCACAGCACCGAGATCAGCACGACAGGGCCGAATGCAGCGCCGAAGCCGGCCCAGGCGTAGGCCACCAGGCCCAGCACGCGGTTTTCAGGATTGGCAGCCATGGCGATGGCGATCAAGGCCACGGCCAGTACCATCAGACGACCGACCCACACCAGTTCTCGCTGGGAGGCGTTCTTGCGCAGGAAGGCTTTGTAAAAGTCTTCGGTCAGCGCACTCGAGCACACCAGCAGCTGGCAACTCAGGGTACTCATCACCGCCGCCAGGATGGCCGACAGCAGGACGCCGGCGACCCACGGGTTGAACAGGATCTTCGCCAGTTCGATGAACACGCGCTCGTGGTTTTCATTCACTGGCCCGGCCACCTCAGGGTGGGCCGAGAAATAGGCGATGCCGAAGAAACCGACGGCGCAGGTACCGGCCAGGCACAGGATCATCCAGGTCATGGAGATGCGGCGTGCGTTGGCGATGGACTTCACCGAGTCGGCGGCCATGAAGCGCGCCAGAATATGGGGCTGACCGAAGTAGCCCAGGCCCCAGCCCATCAGCGAGATGATCCCGATGAAGCTGGCACCCTTGAGCATGTCGAAGTGCGCCGGGTTGACGGCTTCGATGGCGGCGAAGGTCTGGTCGAAGCCACCGGTGGAGATCAGCACGATCACCGGCGTCAGGATCAGCGCGAAGATCATCAGCGACGCTTGGACCGTGTCGGTCCAGCTCACGGCCAGGAAGCCTCCGACGAAGGTGTAGATGATGGTGGCCGCAGCCCCTGCCCATAGCGCTGTCTCGTAAGACATGCCGAAGGTGCTTTCGAACAGGCGGGCACCGGCCACGATGCCGGAGGCGCAATAGATGGTGAAGAACACCAGGATGACGATGGCCGAGATGATCCGCAGCAGGCCGCTCTTGTCTTCGAAACGGCTGGAGAAATAGTCCGGCAGGGTGAGCGCATCGCCGTTGTGCTCGGTCTGCACGCGCAGACGGCCGGCGACGAACAGCCAGTTCAGGTAGGCGCCGACGGTAAGGCCGATGGCGATCCAGACTTCCGACAGCCCCGCGAAATAGATGGCGCCGGGCAGGCCCATCAGCAGCCAACCGCTCATGTCGGAAGCACCGGCCGACAATGCGGTCACCACGCTGCCGAGGCTGCGACCGCCCAGGATGTAGTCGGAAAGGTTCTTGGTGGCGCGGTAGGCAGCGAAGCCGATCAGCACCATTGCTGCGATGTAGACCACGAATGTGATCGTTAACGGATTACCCATGTGTTGGCCCTGGCGTTTGTTGTTATCTCATGCGCACCCACATCGTTGGTGGTTGCACCCAGGCG